>JAYURE010000613.1:0-11063 GCA_043756345.1 Deinococcales bacterium
GCCCGGATTTAACAGCAACAGCTTCAAAACCAACACGCAAGCCTCGGTCAGCCTGCCACTCTCGAGAATTGATCAACTCGATACGGCCAGCGTGTACAGCGGTGCGAGCGAACCCAACACCGAACAATTCGTGCGCGTTCTCGAATCGGACAACGACACCAACATTGCGCAAAGCATCAAGAAAATCGATGTCGCCTACCGCATGTCTGCCGGTGTGGCCGGCCGAGATTTGACCTACAAAGGCGCACTGACCATCAACGCTGGGGCGATCCTCGAGTTTGAAGCCGACAGCGGTCTATCGATTGACAACACCGGATCTTTGACCGTCAATGGCACGCTGCTCGAACCTGTGATTTTCAAAGGCCGCACCGCCACCAAAGGCTACTGGAAAGGCATCAACATTGGTTCGCTCGGCAACACAATCAATTTTGCGACGATCCGTGATGCAGGCAGCAGCACCTTTTGTTGCGCTCAAAATGCTGCGGCCAAAGCGGGAATCTCGATTGGTGACACGCTCGGTGGGGTCGCAGCAGCCACGGTCAGCAATTCGACCCTCAGCAACAATGTCGTTGGTGTGTTCACGCATCCGGCCAGTAGTTTCACGAACACCGCAAACACGTTTATCGGTAACACAACCAATACGAATTGATTCGCGCAGTTGAAACCCACAGGTCAGGCCCGAGGAGGTTGTTATGAAACACAAATGGTTGATCGGACTGCTCGCACTTGGCACGATTGCCTTCGCACAAACTGTTGCCTACAAACTCAGCATCAACGGCAGGTCGTACTCGAGCAAGGCGATTGTCGTTAAAGGCGAAACCTTCGTGCCGTTAAAAGCACTTCAGGCTGCCGGTGTGCGCTCGAGTCTGGCCGGTGGCGTGCTGACCTTGACATTGCCGGGTGCTGTGTCCAATCCAGGTTCACCGACGACAGGCGGAGCCAACCAGGTCGCAGCACTCGAGGGTTGCTTGAACGAATGGTTGTTCAATGGCATCTGGCGCATTCGTGTCACCGATCCACAGGTCATGACCGGTGATCGCAATGGCATGACGTATCGTTTCGAGTTTCGCAACGGCACCAAAGAGAGTGGTTTCGCACCATCAGGCACGGGTTGGGGCGGATTGCAACTCGCGCTCGATGATGGCACCACCGTTGGTGCAGCAAATGTCAACGACATCACCGACCCGCCGTACCTCTCAGGAGGCAGTCACGCGCAAACCATCGAATTCTTCTGGGATGACACGCAACGCACACCCTCAAAGCTGATCGTGCTGTTCAACCCAAAGGAGATGAACACCTCCGCAAACGTGAAATTCAGCGTGCCCGACCCGAGCTTGCGCATCAAAACGGATTGCCAAAAGTAACCGAGTTCTGCTCGAGGTTTGTCGCCATGCAAGCCTCGAGCCTTCCTGCAATGCTCGGGTGATGATGCCGTCACTCGAGCCTCTTTTTGCACCAAATTCAAACCCTGTTTGGGACAATTCCGGCACTGGCACGCTGGTGTCCTCCGCTGGTCTTCAGGTTTTGCCCGTACACTGTTTCATGCCGTCGGAACACAAGCTGCTCTCAAAGCCAACCTTGGGTGTGATTCCCAAAGCGTCGCGCTTTGAATTGCGTCGAACCGCGTTGCTCGAGGCGTTCACGGTCCTGGGTGATGCACGAATCGTGGCCTTGGTCGCACCGTCGGGGTTTGGCAAATCGACGCTGCTTGCGCAGTTGGCGCGTGAATCTCAGGCTCAAATCGTTTGGTGCAACTTGCGTCCTGACGAAACTGGCGTGATTGAACTGGCGCAAACCCTCCTCAATGCCCTTGCCGTGACCGCAGAACATCCCGATCAACTGCTGCGAACCGTGTCTTCAACCCTCGAGACCATCACCGGAACCCTTTTCCTGATGCTCGAGGGTGCGGATCACCTCACCCCCGAGGCGGGCGAGTGGTTGCTCAAGCTGACGGCCTCCTTGCGCGACGGCCAGCATTTGATCCTGACCGGTTACGAACTCGAGGCGCTGCCATTGGCGCGATTGGTTGCCGAGGGTCGTGCCCAATTGTTCACCGCCAATGACCTGGCCTTCAGCCGGGAAGAAACCACCACCTACCTGCGCTCTCGAGGTTTCGAGGACGATCCGATCACCACGTTTGAAGCGCTCGAGGGCTGGCCGCTCGGGATTGCACTCGTGGCGGGTGGGGCCAGTCCGGGTTTGTCACCAACCGATTTGATCGCGGATACGCTGGCCCGTTTGCCCGAACCACTGCGTTCACATCTGCCCGCCGCTGCCGTCTGCGAAACCTGGAACGAGGCGAGCGCCACGAAACTCGGCTGCAACTTGCCCGATGGTTGGCTGGCGCAGGTGCGACGCGCTGGCCTGCCGCTCAGCCCGCTCGGACGGCACACGTACAAACCCGCCAAAGTCCTGATCGCGGCGCTCGAGGCCGAACTGCGGCGGACCCCTTTGCAGCACTCGAGCCTGCACGTCGCGGCGGGCGAGGATGCCGAACGACACGGACGGCACCAGCCCGCCATCACGCATTACCTGCTCGCGCACCGTGAAGACCTGGTGCTGAAACTGCTGCAACCGCTGGCCCCGAAATTGTTTGAACGGGCCGAGTTTCAAACACTGGTACACCTTTTGGATGCCTTGCCGGTCAGCTTGCCCGCCGATTTGACCGAGCTACTGGGTGGCGCGTTGATCGAAATTGGCGAGCACGCCCGAGGCGAGGTGATCTTGCGACAACTGCGCAGCAAAAAGCAATTGAGCCGCGAAGGGTTGTGGATGCTCGGCAAACTGGCCTTGCGTGAGGGTCAGTTCGAGCGAATACTCGAGATCGTCGATGAGGGTTTGGTTGGCATTTCACGCGATCAGATTGAAGCGGCCCGTTTTCTGTACTTGCGCGGTTACGTTGCCATCAATTTTGGGAAGTATGAAGAGATCGTCCAATTGGGCTTCGAGATTCTTCACCTGGCAGAAAAACACGATGATCTGCACCACATTGGGCAAGCAATGAACATGATTCAACTCGGTCACTTGCATTTGAGAAATTGGACCGAGGCGGAATTTTGGTGCAAACGGGGGATCGAATTTTTTAATGCTTCGGGAAGCCACACCCTGACCTTGAGTTTTCACAACGATCTGGCTTTTTTGAGGGTATTTCAGGACCAGGCCGCCGACGCGATGAATATTTTGGGACCGCTGTTGATTAACTCTGACTACATGACCAACGAAGCGTATGCGACGCTGATCGAAACCTTGGGCGATGCCTTGCTTTGGGACGGCGCATATGAAAAGGCGGCCATCCAGTACCAGAAAGCCGCCGAGAAATCCCAACAGATGCGTCAATTCCCCGAATGGCGTCACAGGCTTAAACTGGTCGAATCCTGGTGGCGCAATGGTCAACGCCCACGGGCGCTGGATGAACTTGCAAGCGTTGTTCAACTGATGCCAAAGCATCTAAAGGCAGGGCAGCATTTCAATGGACGCAGGACGTTTGTCGAAGGACTGATCGCGTTCGAGCAAAACCAACTCGAGACCGCCGCGAACAAATTACAGCAATCACTCGAACAAACCGATGATCCAACCCAGCCTCACAGGGCGCTCGCATTCTTGGCCGAAATTGCGCGACGTGAACAACGGCTCGAGTACGGCCACCTGGAACGCCTGATCCAAAGCCTGAATGCCATGCCCAGCGATGCGGTGCTCAAAACCGATCAACATCACCTGCAAGAACTCTGGCACGAGGCGCAAGCTCGAGGTTGGTTTCTCGAACGGCTCGCCGGTTTTTCAATACAGACCGTTCTCGAGCCGCCGATACCCGAGAACCTGGCATCAAACCAGATCGTGCTCGAGGTGATCACGCTCGGCAGCTTGCAGGTGGGGCTCGCGGGGAAGTCGGTTAAATTGCCATTCGCCAAGGCCGGTGAATTGCTTGTCTGGCTGGCCTTGCACGGCCCGAGCACCCTCGAACAGGCGCTCGATGCGCTCTGGCAAGGCTCGAACGAGACCAAACACCACGAGTATTTTCGCGTCGCCGTGCGTCGCCTGCGGGCCGCACTGATTGCAGCATTGCCCGAATCGCTGTCTGAATCGCCGCCCGAGCATCAACCCTTCAACCCGTTGCCCTACGCACGGGGCCAGTACGCGCTCTCAGACCGGCTCGAGGTTCGCTTGGACACCAACTTGGCCAAACGGGCACTCGAGAACACCGTTCCAATGGCGCAGGCGCTCGAGGCGTACCACGGTGAATTCTTGCCTGGGCTCGAGGGCGATTGGGTCACGGATGTTCGCACGCAATGCCTGGAGAGCAGCGTCACGCTGGCCTTGACCCTGGCGGCACAACACGAGGCCAACGAACCGCAGGTGGCACTCAAGACCTACCGGCGGGCCGTCGAACTCGAGCCCTTGAACGAGTTGGGTCATCTGGGCTTGATTCGCACGCATTTGGCGCTCGGTGGTTTGCCCGCCGCGAGTCAGGCGTACACCGCTTACGCCCGGATGCTGCTCGAGGAGTTCGGGTTGGAACCCAGCCATGGCTTGCGCGAGCAATTGAACGCCCTCGGCCTGCGCGTCTAGGGATTCGCTTTTCCCAGATCAATCTTGGGGTCCAGACTTCGAGCGCTTGGATTGGTGCTGTTCATGCCGTTGTCTGCTCGAGTCAAAACCTGTCTGCTCGAGTCAAAACCCGTCTGCGAGATCACCTTGAACAACGGTGGTTTTGGATTGCGCGTGTTTTTCCCAGTTTCGGTTTCCAGCTTGTTCCCAGTGGTTTCCCAACCTCCGGTGCAGATTGAACGCAGGAGGAAAACATGCAAAATCAATTCGGCACGAACGAGACACGCCAGCCAATCACAGCGCATCCGCTGCCAGGGTGCTACAAGGCGCGATTGCAACACACAGACTGCGCCCTCGAGCTTGGCTTGGATCAAAGCGGTTGCCTGACCGGAAGTTTTCGGGCGGACGGCGAAGACCTCGAGATCACCGGTGGCGTGCCCAGCGCCTTCGGCGAGGTTTACGGCGTGATCCGAGAACGCACGACCGGCGAGACCGTCGCGGTGTTTCGGGCCGTGCCACGCATTCGGCAATTGATCCTCGAGATCGACACGCCCAACGCGCACAACGTCATGGAGTTGGGCAACGCCGAACGCATTGTCTTCGAGCGTCTGACTGCCGAAGGGGTGGTCTTATGAAACGGGTTGTTTTGGGAATGTTGCTGCTGGCTTCGTTACTCGCGTGCGGGACTCAGGGTGTGACACCGCAAAACAATGGCGGCGACACGACCGCGCCGACCCTGACCTCGAGCACGCCAGCCACCAATGCCTCGAGCGTGGCGGTGAACACGAACATCACATTGTTGTTCAGCGAAAAGATGGACACCGCCAGCGTGAGTGTCACCAGCGATCCGAACAGTGATCTGGGCGGTGCCGCCTGGAATGCTGCTGCCACAGAACTGAGTTTCAATCCTCCAGCGAACTTGGAGGTCTCGAGCGATTACACCCTGGGTGTGATCGGTAAGGACGTGGCCGGAAATGCGCTCGCTGCGACGAGTATCAAATTCACGACGGCGGGCGAAAGCAACCCACCACCACCGGTGGACACGACCGCCCCAAGCATCGCCTCGAGCAGCCCAGAGGATGGTCGCACGAACGCCGCGATCAACTCGAACATTCTGGTGACGTTCTCAGAAGCCATGAATCCGGGCAGCGTCACCGTCAGCCTGAATCCCAGCGTCAACTTGGGCGCACCGGGTTTCAAATCCGAGAACAGTGCCGTCGAATTCAACCCGCCAGCCGATTTGACCGGCAACACCAGTTACACCGTGACGGTCACGGGCAAAGACGTGGCCGGAAACGACCTGACCGGCTCGGGGAGCTTCTCGTTCAAGACGGCGACCATTGCGGATACAACCGCGCCGGGTATCCCACAGAACCTCATCGCGGAGGCGGGCGATTCGCAAATTAAATTCACCTGGAATGCGAACACGGAACCGGACTTGACGGGTTACACGGTTTATTACGGCACGAATGCCAGCACCATTTCGACCCCAATGTTCGTGGGCAAATCAACCACCAGCAAAACCCTGACCGGCCTGACCAACGGCCAAATTTACTACTACCAACTCGAGGCCGAGGACGGCGCGGGCAACCGTTCGGGCCGCACGGTCACGAAAAACGCCACGCCCAAGGACCTGACACCACCAAAGTTGCTCTCGAGCACGCCGCGCAACGGGGCCAGCGATGTTCTGCCCGGCAGCGAGGTCGTCTTGAATTTCAGCGAACCGATGGACATGGCGGCGAACCTCACCTACCTCAAAGTCACCTGCCGTCTGCTCGGTGTGGGTCAATGCAACACCAACAGCAGTTACTCGCTACGCGACGCCGACAAAAGCCTGAGACTGACCGGGCTTTCGGGTGCGTTGGGCAGCAACGCCGAATACTCGATTCAACTGCTGAATATGCGTGACAAAGCTGGCAATCCGTTGCCGCCAATCACGCTGACCTTCACCGTGCGCGACACCACACCGGCCGACACCACCGCCCCCAGCCTGACATCCTCCCTACCGCCCAACGACAGCCAGGGTTTACCGACCAACACCGGCATCGTCATGAACTTTTCAGAACCGATGGCCACGGCCGATACCCAAAACCTGTTCAGGGCACGTTACCGAAACGGCCCGACCATCAGCGGTGGCCTGACGTGGTCCAACGACGACACGACCCTGAGCTTTCAACCCAGCAGCCCAATCCTGAACGGAGGTTTGGTCGATTGGGTGCTGAGCGGCAGTGCCAAAGACCGGGCGGGGAACGCCATCACCATCGGCAGCGGCCAAAGCTTCCGGGCGATTCAACAAACGGTGCTGACCCTGCCCGCCTTCGCCAGCGGACACCTGGTGCTGGCCTGCCCGAGCGATTTTTCTGGCACCTGCGGCATCACCAAATACTTCAACGAAAGCGTGATGCGTGTCGGTGATCGCGTCAAAGCTGGTGGCTCCCGCCCTTACGAAGCCTCTCGAGGACTGCTGACCTTTTCGGTCCGTCCGACCCGTCCGCCGAACGCCAAATTGGTCAAGGCCAGGCTTCAAGTCAAACTCAGTGGGGTTTCGGGAAATCCGGCAATCATGCTCGGGGCGTTGTTCATCGAGAACACGACGAACGGGAATCCTCTGGCGGCCAGCACTCCCGGAGATTACCGAAGTGCATTCTGGGAGCACAGTTTTAGCAAACTCAACATCTTGACTGCGGACATCGATCAGGACATCACCAGCATCACCAGCAACTCGGAGGTTCAATTCCTGACCTACCGGCTGTCTCTGGTCACGGATTATGCCGATAACGATATTGGCGATTTCTACGATTACGCCAAGAACGCCACATTGACCGTCACCTACGAACACCCATAAATCGTCACACACCAGACTGGGCTCGAGGTCTGCTGCTCGAGGTCTGCTGCTCGAGCCTGGTCAGAACGTGCCAAAAGGAGGTTTGGAATGAACGTATTCAATGCTCGCGTCGTCAGTCTGGTCAGTATTTTCGCAATGGCAGTGGTTGCCTGTAACACCACACCCATCATCCCGAGTGAACGCCCTGTGCTGGTCCCAGCGACCACCAAAACACTGGACGAAATTGCACGCAACGCGCTCAAGACTGTGGAGGCCGACGGCACAATGCGCTTCGATACGGGGCGCTTCGATACGGGGCGCACCAGACCAGAACTCAAAGTCGGTGATGTGGTCGTCTCGGACGTCAGCAAGGCCACCCCAAACGGTTTGCTGCGCAAGGTCAAAGCCGTGCGGCAAGAGGGCAACGAACTGGTGATCGAAACCCAAAACGCCAAATTGGTCGATGCCATTCACAGTGGTCACGCAAAAATTCAACAGGCCCTCGAGTTTGGCACCGCCGTGGAGATCAAGACCTTCGGGCGTGTGCGGGCTCAAGAAAAAAGGCTCGAGGTGGACACGGATTTTGGCACGAACGGCGTGATCCATGCCAGCGGTCCAATCGTGATCGATCCAATTTTGGACATGGATATGGACATCAGTTGCAACACCAAACTGGCCGGGGCTTGCGCCGAAATCCCAGACCTGAACATGTCGGCCAGCATTGGTGTCAACGAAACCATGAACCTGACGTTCACCGGGAAAGCCACACCGGGGTTTGACAAACAAGTGCAACTGGCTTCATACACCTTCCCGCCGATCAAATTCACGATTGGTCCGGTCCCGATCATCATTGTGCCCAGACTGATCCTGTACCTGCGTTCCAACGGCAAGCTCAGCGCCCGCTTTGAGACGCGCACCGATCAAAACTTAAACCTGGTCGCCGGGTTCAAATTTAACTCGGACACTGGTTTTAGTGACACCAGTCAACGTGGCGGAACCTTCGACACCGACCAACCCAGTTTTGATGGCAGCGCAGAGGTCAAAACCTCACTCGGCATGCGTTTCGAGTTGCTGTTCTGGGGTGTGCTCGGACCATACGGCTCGCTCGAGGCTGGTCCACGTTTTGAGGCTGATATCGCTGGCGTTGGACCAGAGAAGCGTTTGTGGAAACTCGAGAAATGCGTGAATCTGAACATCGGTGTGCGCATTGACATCTTGATTTACGAAAATGCCTGGGAGAAACAGATTTACAGCGCCTGCGATTTTGTCAGGCAGCAGAACAACCATGCCCCCAGGGTCTTGATTCAACAACCGACCACGGTGACACAGATTTTTGCGACGGTTGCCACCACCCTGCGGCCCGAAGTCTTCGATGACGATGGCGGCATTCAGGCTTGCCAATGGTCGAGCAGTCTCAGTACGGATGTCATGCCCAGCAATGCTTGCGAACAGACCATCTTTGCGTTCAGCACCACGGGCAGACGCACCTTAACCCTCAAAGCGACCGACCCGGCGGGCGCAACCGCCTCGAGCAGCGTGGATGTGACCGTGCAGGTCACACCGCAAATCCTGGTCAACATCACTGCACCAACAGCGAACGATCCGAACCTCAATCCGTTCGCGCCAAGCCCACTCGAGGCGAACGCCAGTGGAGGGCAGGGACCGTACACTTTTGCCTGGTCGATTGTCTATCCGACCAACGCCCAAGGCGGGAAGCTGCCGCCGGTGGTTCAGCAGGGTATGCGTTCTGCAAACGTCTTGCCAACCCTGATTGATTTGGATGCGATTGGTATTGGTACGGGCAATCCCTTGCAATGGAGGCCCGCGAGCGTGTTGAAGATTCCCGATCCGGCCAGTTGCGCAGATTTTGATGCCTACGGCAAGCTCAAAGTGGTCGTCATCGACAAAAATGGTGTACCCGGTCAGACGCAAATGGTGATCCGCATGACCCGCGTCTGTTGATCCCAACTCAATCGATCCCTACTTCAATGGACGTACTGGAGGTCTTGTGAAAAACCCTGTGATGCTCACGATCAACGCGCTCGGAATTGGCGCACTGGTGCTGACCCTTGCGAATGCGCAAGGCAGTGAATTTCGCGCCATAAAACTCTTTGCTCAGAACGAACGTGTGACCGGTATTCACTGCACCAATGCCAAAGCCTGCGTGATCGCCACCGATCTCAGCGGCCCCGGACACCTGTACTCGAGCGACGGTCAAAAAATCACGGGAACACTGATCACGGGTGACACGAAATTTGGTCAACAAGTCGGCACCATCGGTGAAATTGGTTTTCTCGGATTTTCCGTGGTCAAAGATTCCCTGGTGGCCTTGCTGCACGGTTCCGGCGGTGGGTTGGTGAGCGCCAAAGGCGATTTCACCCAAGCCTCGAGTTGGTCCGTGACCCGCATCGGTACGGTCGCAGATGGTGGAAATTTTGGATTGAACCAACAGATGGGTTTGGGGTTCAAAGATGACCGTTGGCTGCATTTTACCGAGTACATGGTGTACGACAGCACCGACCCACCCGGTAAAGGGGCATTGTGGACGCAACTCTGGTCGCCGGTCTCTCCATCTTCGCCGAGCAACTTCGATGAGTTGTTGCGTGCCGATAAACGCTTGTGCATCACCGAACCGGGCGTCGCGGCGTCAGTCAAACTGACTCAACCCGCCTATGTGGCACCCGATCTTGGCGTGATCGTGTATCCTTCCGGGCATCGCAATCAACGTGCTGCGGACCGCAGCAGCGGTCAGTCCGGAGTCTGTATCTCGACCGATGGTGGTAAACGTTTTTATATCGTGCCATTCAAGGATGTGCCCAGCAATCAAGGGCCAGAGGGTGTGACCTGCATTTCCAAAGACCGTTGCTTCGCGTACAGCGGCATTCTCGATGCCAAATTCATTTACGCCAGCAGCAACGCCAGCCGGGGTGTGGATTCGATCTGGACGCCAACGAAACTGCCCCCCCTGCGCGACAGTACCGTGTTTCACAATATTTTCTTCGCACCGGATGGCAAGAACGGCTGGGCGGTTGGATCAATCGCCAATTCATCACCGTTGTTGTTCTCGAGTACGGACGCTGGCGAGACTTGGAGGGATGTTTCGGCCAGCGTGCGAGCGGTTGCACCAAATGCGCGGTTGCATTCTGGATTCGCAGTCGATCCCACGCACGTCTGGTTGGGCGGCGAGAAAGACACGCTGTTAACGATTGGGGATTGATTCGCAACTTTCCGGCTCGAGGGGGAACGTATGAAGAAGCGTCTTTGGATGGCTGTTCCGGTCGTGTTACTCGCTGTGCTCGCCGCGTGCGGAACGCCGGGCGTGACACCGCAAAACAACGACAATGGAAACGACAATACCGACACGACCGTACCGACCCTGACCTCGAGCATTCCCAGCAACGGGATCTCGAGCGTGGCGATCAACAACGGTATTCAACTCGTCTTCAGCGAAAAGATACCTCTACCCGTAAAACCAAAACGCACAGCAGGCTCGAGCATCACACCTCGAGCCTGGAAGGAGGAAATTGTATGAAACAGCTTCGGCTTCTGCTTGTTCTTGCGGCACTTGTGAGCGTTACAGCCTGCAACACCGCCATCCCAACCAACCCTAGCGGTATGTCTGCACCTGAACTCAGTGACATCCCGGTTGCGTCTGAACCCTCGAGCGAATCGGCCAACCTCGAGTCGCAAGCGT
>JAYURE010000614.1:0-3848 GCA_043756345.1 Deinococcales bacterium
AAGCTTCAACCAAGTTGCCATTTCAACCGCGATACCGCCATGAATTCCGCCGGGGGGCATGGTTTCAATCACCTCTCCACGCAGCAGCACGCGCCGCGAATCACCTTCAGGCATCGCAGCGAACTCCTCGAACGTCACAGGTCGAGTGGCAAGCGCAGTCATGGTTTCAGTGTAGCGCATCCGAACGTATGGGCACGAAATCCACCACCATGACCTTCTCGAGCAGACCATCCAAACCCTTCACAAACGCCTGATGTGCCGGTTCATGCAGGTACGAATTCTCGAACGCTTCACGGCTCGAGAAGGTCATGGTGAAAACGTGCGTGAGTCCATCGTTCAAGTTTTCCGGGCTTTCATTGACACCATACTCAAACTCGAGGATGGCTGGGATTTGCGACTTCAGGGCCGCGAACGCATCGACCACGTTTTGCAGTTGCGCGGGCGTGACAGATGGTTTGAAGGCGAACATGACGATGTGCCGGTAAACGCTCGAGCTTGAATTCATGCGTTGCAGTTTATCGCGTGATCGAGCAATCATTTCGGGCCGAATCGTTTCCTCCCGGATTTGATGCGAATCCAAAAAATCAAAAACCACATGCTGGGCGACCATCTGAACGAACACATCGCCTCGAGAATCCCGTGATTCACCTCATGAAACTCGAGATTATTTTCGCTACAGTGACGGAGTTAGGGGAGTAGCCGCCCGGCACCGGATTCACACAAGCCTGGGCGTGCAAGGTCGTCAATACGGGCGTTATAGACGCTCCGGCCTGCACACAAGCGCAAGACCTGAACCTGGAGAGTGCATGGACATTCCGGTTTGGGTATGGGCTTCATTTGTTGCTGGCGTGATGGGCCTGCTGGCATTGGATCTCGGTGTTTTTCACCGCAAAGCGCACGAGGTCACGATCAAAGAGGCCGCGACTTGGACGGGCATCTGGGTGACGTTGGGATTGCTGTTCGCGGCGGGCGTGTTTTTGTTCTGGCCCGACCCGGCCTTGCGCCAGCAAAAAGGCATCGAATGGCTCACCGGTTACTTGATCGAATACTCGCTCGCGGTGGACAACATCTTTGTGTTCGTGCTGGTCTTCAGCGGTTTCGCCGTGCCACCACAGTACCGGCATCGCGTGCTGTTCTGGGGCATCATTGGCGCGTTGCTGATGCGTGGCGCGATGATCGCGGCGGGCGCGGCCCTGATCGATCAGTTCCATTGGATTCTGTACGTCTTCGGCGGTTTTCTGCTGTTCACCGGCATTCGCATGTTGCTGTTGGCGTTCAGTAGCAAAAAAGATGAACACGTGGATCTCGAGAAAAATCCGGCGATCAAATTGGCACGGCGTTTCTTCAAAATCTCGAGCGATTACGATGGGCAAAAGTTTTTCACCGTGCAAAATGGTGTGCGCATGGCAACCCCATTGTTCTTGGTTCTGGTGATGATTGAATTCACCGATTTGGTCTTCGCCGTGGACAGCATTCCGGCAATCTTCGCGGTCACTCGAGATCCGTTTATTGTGTTTACCTCGAACGTCATGGCGATCTTGGGTTTGCGCAGCATGTACTTTTTGCTGGCCGACATCGTGGACCGATTCGTGTACCTCAAGACTGGTCTGGCTGTGATCCTCAGTTTCATTGGTGTGAAATTACTCTTGCTGGATGTCTACAAAATCCCAACCGCGATTTCGCTCGCCGTGGTTGTCGGCGTGCTCGCCATCAGCATCATTGCCAGCCTGATCAAAACCCGTTCGGAGCCACCGCTCAAAGAAAAACCGGCAACCTGACCTGTGTGATCAGACCTGTGATTAGACCTGTGATCAGAAAGGAGCATCATGCGTGAACCCTCGAGCCTTTGAACTTACTTTTCGCTTTCCACTTTGCACTTTCCACTGGTTTTCAAGGAGGTCATTATGATGGTCGTTTGTCCAAGAGATGGTGCGAGCCTGGTCGAAGTCAACAAAAGCGGCGTGCAAATCGATGTCTGCCCAGAATGCAAAGGCGTCTGGTTGGATCGTGGCGAACTCGAGAAGATTTTGCAAATCACACGGGATCTTGAGCGAGAATTTGCTGATCCTCCACGGGTGCAAACGCCGCAACCGATTGCGGCTCAACCGGCGGCACGGTTCGATGGTCAGGGCGATGTTCGCACCGAATCACGACCCGAATACCGCGATGCACGAAGCGATGATTCTCGAGGCTATCGCCGTGATCACGATGACGATGATGATTACGAACGCGACGGGTACGGGAAGCGCAAACGCAAATCTGGATTGTCCAAACTGTTCGATATCTTCGATTGAACATCGGTGTGAACTGAACGCAAGCTCGAGCCGGGACAGGTTGCGAATCTGTCCCGATCTTTTTTGCTCGAGATGTTCAGGGTGAACACGAAAATGCTGGCTCGAGCAATCTGGGTTCCGTTTGATGTTCTGGCGAGGGCGAACATGGAGTTCGCCCCTACGGAAAATTGTCCATGTAGGGGCGAACCCTGTGTTCGCCCTCGAAGCGAGGATCAATTCAGCCCGAATTCAGACACATGCTGACTTTGCAGTTACCCCGTAATGTGGAGTTGGGATTCTCGAGAATCTGAGTATCCGTGTCAAGATGACCTGTAAGGCTCCGGCCTTCGCAGGAGCCTGAATGAACACACAGAAATCCGCACAGCGTCAGCCCGCATTGGGCTTTATTTTCTTCACCCTTTTCTTGGACATCCTCGGCATTGGCCTGATCATTCCAATTTTGCCGAAACTGGTCACGCAATTCGTTGGTGGCACCGCGTCAGATGCCTCGAGCACCGTCGGTTGGTTGGGTGCGTTGTATGCGATGATGCAGTTTGTCTTCTCGCCCATCTTGGGCAGTTTGTCGGACAAATACGGTCGTCGTGCCGTGATTTTGACTTCGTTGCTCGGATCGGGTTTGGATTATTTGCTGTTGGCGTTCGCGCCGACCCTGCCATGGTTTTTCATTGGTCGAATCGTTTCCGGCATCACCGGTGCGAGCCTGACCGCCGCAAGTGCATACATTGCCGATGTCAGCCCGCCCGAAAAACGCGCCCAAAATTTTGGTCTGATCGGCGCGGCTTTCGGCCTCGGCTTCATTGCCGGTCCCGCACTCGGTGGATTGCTTGGCGGTGTCGGTTTGCGCATTCCGTTCCTGGTTGCTGCCGCCCTGACCCTCGTCAACTGGCTGTATGGTTACTTCATCCTGCCCGAAAGCCTGTCGCTCGAGAACCGTCGTGAATTTTCCTGGTCTCGAGCCAATCCGATTGGAGCACTGAACGCGCTTGCACGGTATCCGGTGGTGCTTTCATTGACCGCCTCGATCCTGTTCACCAACTTGGCACAATTTATTTTGCAGAGCACCTGGGTGTTGTACACCGATTTTCGCTACGGCTGGGATGTCAAACAGGTTGGGATTTCACTCGCACTGGTCGGTGTGACCTCGGCGATTGTTCAAGGTGGGCTGGTGCGACAGATTGTGCCACGCCTGGGCGAACGACGCAGCGTGATCATCGGCATCAGCATCAGCATGGTCGCGTTCTTGTTGTACGGACTGGCAACCCAAGGCTGGATGCTCTACGCGATTCTGATCGGTGCGAGCATCGGAGGCATCGGCGGACCGGCCTTGCAAGGTCTGATCTCGCAAGGTGTGCCCGCGAACGAACAGGGCGCGGTGCAAGGTTCACTCTCGAGCCTGGGCAGCCTGACCGGAATCATCGCGCCATTGTTGGGCACGTACTTGTTCGGGTTTTTCACCAGTCCAGCCGCGCCGGTGCAAATTCCGGGGGCGGCGTTTTTTGCCGCAGCGATTTTCACGGGGATCGGGTTGATATTGGCGATTCGGACGTTTGCCAA
>JAYURE010000615.1:0-3844 GCA_043756345.1 Deinococcales bacterium
CAACAAAGTTTCTCGAGATCAAACCCGGAAGTTGTTTCATCCCGGATACTTAAAAGGAGATCATCATGAAAAAACTCGTCATCGTTGCCGTCGGAAGCATCGCTCTTGCCACCTCAGCCTTCCAAATTCTTGCGCAGCAAAACAGCTTTACGAACACCGACCTGGTTGGCGAATGGCGCAGCCAAGCATGTGAAACGTTCGTTCAAGACAAGCAAACTGTTTTCCTCAAACGCAATTTTGTGCTGACCTCGAGCACCTGGAATTTGAAGTACACGATCTTTGCCGATCCGGGTTGCAACGTGGGATTGTTCAGCAACCGAATCAAAGGTCAGTACACGCTCGGCGCGGCGGTCAGCTTGACCAACACGCGAAAGATCACTTGGGGCCAGACTGAGAAGTTCATCGCAGCGCATGTGCCGGACATTCTCAAAGTCCTGAACGACACGCAATGTGGTGACTCGAGCCTCGCCCTGGATCAAGAACGGGATGTCAGCGTCACGGGTTGCATGGCCTTCGGTGTGGTCAACGTCAAGGATTACGCTCAGGAGTACGACCTCTTAAAGCTCGAGAAGGGTCAGTTGTTTACCGGGGCGCGGAACGATGCGATGAATCTCGAGGTCAACCGTCCAACGAAGATTTTTGAGTTCCCGCTGGTCAAGCAGTAATCCTCGAGTCCACAAGTTTGAGCCTGAAATCTTTTGCCATGGGTGCCCGCCGCAATTTGTCGGGAATTCATGGCAAACTTAATGTGTGTACAGCCCAACCTTGCGCCTGTTGACGGTGCTCGAACTGCTCGAATCGCACGAGCGCGTGACCGGCGCGGAACTCGCCCGCAAGCTCGAGGTCAGTGACCGCAGCGTGCAACGTTACGTGGCGCAATTGCAGGACCTTGGGATTCCTGTCGAATCGACCCGAGGTGTGGGTGGCGCGTATCGGCTCAAACCTGGGTTCCGCTTGCCGCCATTGATGCTCACCGATGACGAGGCGTTGGCGGTCTCGCTCGGATTGCGGGCGCTCGAGCCGTTGGGATTGAGTGCGTTCGCTCCAGCCATGAAATCCGCGCTTTCCAAACTTGAACGGGTCTTGCCGAAAGCCATCGCGGAACACTCGAGGATCGTGCAGGAGGCTGTCGAACTCGAGCCTTCACCGTGGTTGGTCAGGACCGATGCGAAAGTGTTGATGTTGCTGGCGAGCGCAGTGCAAGCTCGAGCACCGATCTCGTTCGCCTATAAATCGTTTGATGGTTCCGATTCTCAGCGTGAGGTTGAACCGTACAGCGTTCTCCATCACGACGGACGTTGGTACATGATCGGGCGTTGCCGCTTACGCCTCGCGCCCAGATCATTTCGTGTGGACCGAATGCTCGAGTTGCGCACACTCGAGGGCCATTTTGTTCGCCCAATGGACTTCGATGCCCGAGCTTTCCTGCGCGAATCCCTGCCGTTTGCGCCATCACCGTGGACTGTAGAAGTCTGGCTCGACTTGCCGCTCGAGGAGGCACATTGGCGAGTTCTGCCACACAAGATGATGCTCGAGGTTGAAAGTGATGGCACGGTCTTGCGTTGCGGCACGGGCAACCTCGAGTGGGTCGCGGCGGTGCTGCTTGGATTGCGGTGTCGCGTTGTGATTCGGGAACCGGTCGAACTTCGGGAAGCGTTTGTCTCGCTGGCGGAAAGGGCTGTGAACATCTCGAGAACACCGTGAAGCAATCGTCGCAGTAACCTCAAACCAAGGAGTGAATCACCATGACGAACCCAGCCAATCTGTTTTCTCAAGTCTCGAGCACGTACAAGCACCAGAACAAATCGGTGCGACCCGGACCGGCACTCGAGACCAATAACGTCTACCTGAAATGGACCTTGATCGAACCGGAATCCCTGCCGATCACGCCAGATCAAATCAATGAAGCGCAAACATTTCTGCTCGAGGAATTGAGCAGCGGACGCTTGAAATTACACAACGAGGTTGGGTTTGTGGTTCAGCATCGGTGCGCCAAAGTCCTGATCTTGTACGTTTGCACCTGGCGTGGCGACAACGAGGTCTGGGAAACGCTGTATCGCACTCCCGTCACGCTGGAGGCTCACTACAAAGTCATGGAACGCGAGAACACGAGTCCAACCTTTTGCGTGTGGGTCTTGCCCGCCGTGCTGCACGAGCAACGCGCCTGGGTGCAGTACCTCGAGTCGTCACGCGATCATCTGGCGCAAGCGACATATTTGAGCGATCAGTTTACCGGTCAGGTTTGAAGTGAATTGACCGCTCGAGAAGTCCGCCCATCGCAAGACCTCCCGTTCAGAAAAACCGGGAGGTCAAACGTTGTTTGAGTGCGGGCTCGAGACTCAAATTTGTATTCAGGCTCGAGCTTTCAACTTTTCACTTTGAACTTTCAACTGCCCTTCAAGCTTTGGCCGTCTTGCCCGCCTTGGAACGCGACAACTGCCAGTCCTTGTAGTACACCGCCATTGGCGCGACGATGTAAATGCTCGAGTACGTTCCGACCAAAATACCGACGAGCAGGATCAGTGAGAAATCACGTAGCACCGGACCACCGAAGATCAACAAAGCCACCAATGGCAGCATCGTCGCAACCGAGGTCATGATGGTTCTCGAGAGCGTCTGGTTGATGCTTGTATTCACAATCTTGGCGTAAGACTCGCCACGCATGACCTTCAGGTTTTCGCGGATTCTGTCCGAAACGATGATCGAGTCGTTCAGGCTGTAACCGATCAGCGTCAGGATCGCTGCGACCGTGGTGATCGTGAATTCGCGGCCCAGAAGCGCGTACAGTCCCAAGCAGATCGCCACGTCGTGCGCCACGGCAACGACCGAACCGACACCGAAGATGATGTCGAAACGGATCGCCACGTAAATCAAGGTCAGCAGCAAGGCAATCAAAACGCCTTGGATCGTCAAAGATCGCAGTTCGTTGCCGACCGCTGGACTGACAGTTTCAGTTTGCGTGACCTTGCCACCCTCGAGCTTTTCAAAGACGGCTCTGAGTTTACTCTTTTCGGATTTCTCCAATTCACGAACCCGAACCGTGAAGTCCTTGCCTTTGATGCCGACGGTGCTGCTCTCAACGATGCTCGCGCTGCTGGCAGAGACGCCTGTGACGCCCGCTGCGCCAACGATGGTACGGACTTGTTCACTGGTGACGGTTTCGGCGGTGCGTACCGTGAAGCTTGTACCGCTGGTGAAGTCCACACCGAAGGTGAAGCCCTTAGCGAAGATGATCGCTCCACCAATGATCGCCAGCAACACGGAGGCGGTCGTGATCACGCGGGCCGCATCCATGAAATGAATGTTTGGCGTGGCGAACCAATCTCGAGCTTTGAGCTTGATGCGTTCAGAAAGCAACTCGAGCGCCCAGCGTGAAAACACCAGGTTCGAGAAGGTCGAGGCGATCACACCAACCGCGAGCGTCACGGCGAAACCTTTGACCGGCCCGGTCGCGTATTGGAACAACGCAATCGCGGACAGCAGGTGCGAGATGTTGACATCGGCAATCGTTTGGAAGCTGTGCTCGAACCCGGCATGAATCGCGGATTTCAGGCCCTTGCCGTCACGCAATTCTTCTTTGATGCGCTCGAAACTGATCACGTTGCCGTCCACGGCGGCACCAATCGTCAGGACCAAACCGGCAATACCGGGCAGGGTCAGCACCGCACCCAGGCCCGAAAGCATCCCGAAGATCGCCAAGCCCGAGAACAACAGGCCCAATGCCGCGACCAGCCCGAACCAGAAGCCGTAGTACCCGAACAGCAGCAGGATCACCGCACCGATCCCGATCAAGGAGGCCGTGAAGCCCGAACGGATCGCGTCCTGCCCGAGTGTCGGTCCAATC
>JAYURE010000616.1:0-11045 GCA_043756345.1 Deinococcales bacterium
ATCATCTTCTTGACGCTCGGGCCAAATCTGCGAAGGTCGTTCTCGCTCAGTCCGACATGAGGCTCGAGCCGCTAAATCGAACTGGATCTCATGGCAGAACCGATTGAGAAAAAGACGGAGGAATTCATATGAAAAACGTGCTCGTCACTTACGCCAGCCGGTCCGGTTCAACCACCGAGATCGCCAACAAAATAGCCGAGGTGCTGCGGTCCAGGGGAGAAAACGTCACCGTTCTGCCCGCCATCAATGTGACCGACTTGAACCCATACAACGCTGTGGTGCTCGGCAGCGCCGTCTACATGGGCCACTGGATGAAAGAGGCCGTGGAGTTCCTCGAGACGCACGAGGACGGACTCTCGACCCGACCCGTTTGGATCTTCTCGAGCGGGCCAACTGGTCCTGGCAATCCGGTCGAACGCATGCACGGCTGGCGATTCCCAGAGGCGCAACAGGCCATCGCCGACCGGATCAAACCTCACGAAATTGTTTTGTTTCACGGCAAGATCGACCTTCAAGATCTGAATTTCGGCGAGAAAATCATGATCCGCGCCCTCGGCGCTCCGACCGGCGACTCCCGAGATTGGGACATGATCACCGCCTGGGCCGAAAGCATCGCACAAGTGCTGCGTCCGCTCGAGGTGGCGACCGTGGGCCGAAAATCGTCAGCGCAACCTTGATCTGACATGACTCGAGCGTCGATCTCGAGTGTGATGTGAATTTCGGTCCGAGCACTCGGCGCAAGTTCACACCGTATCAAAGGAGATTCTGATGAAACGCAATGATCCAATCTTGATTCCTGGCATCCTGTTCCTGGTCGTCGGGGCGCTCGGGTTGCTCAGCAATTTCGGCTTTCTAACGGCACTCTCGAGCCTCGCGTGGGCGGCGGTATTCGCCGTCGCTGGCCTCGGCTTTCTCACCTGGTTCTCACGCGACTCCGACCAATGGTGGACGTTGATCCCCGCCTCGAGCCTGATCGGATTGGCCCTGACCGTCCTGATCGGTGACGACTGGGGCGGCGCAGTCTTTCTGGGCTGCATCGGTTTAGGCTTCGCGGCCATCGCCATCCTCAAACCCGATTTCTGGTGGGCGATCATTCCGGCGGGAACGCTGCTGACCTTGGCGGTCGTCACCCGTCTGGGCGATGCCGGTGGCACGGTCTTGTTCATCGGACTGGCCGCGACATTCGCGGTCGTCTGGCAAGGTTCGCACCGCTGGGCGATCTACCCAACCATCGGCTGCCTGATGATGGCGGCCCTGACCGCCGACTGGCTGACCGGAATTTGGGGCATCGTCTGGTCGCTGGCGCTGATCGGTGGTGGCGCGTACCTGCTCCTACGTCCGCATCGGGATGGCCCGCTTAAGGACGGCCCACATCGGGATGGAACGGTTAGGCACTGACAGGAGGCTCGAGAAAGAGGTTCGCGTGCTGCATTCCCTGGTGTTCATCAAGTTTGTTCACACCCTGATTTTCGTCTTCTTCAGCGTCTGTATTGGCATCGTGATTTTTTCGGCAACGACCGGATTGATCGGTTGGTTAACTTGGACGGCGTTCATTCTGGTGCTGCTCGAGGTGGCGGTTTTTCTCGGCAACGGCTACCGCTGCCCATTGACCGATTACGCCGAGAAGTTGGGCGCAAAAAACGGTTCGGTGGCCGATATCTTCTTGCCGCCTTGGTTCGCCAAACGTCTTCCCGTGATCGCAGGTTCGATTTTCGTGCTCGCCTCTTTGGTGCTCGCGTTCCGGGTGGTTCTCCCCATATTTCGCTTTCCGCCTCCGGGCGGGCCTTACGCGATTGGCACGTTGACCTACCACTGGACGGACACGGATCGTCTCGAGATGTTCAGCAGCGATCCAAACGCCCATCGTGAGTTGATGGTGCAAATCTGGTATCCCGCCAAGCCAGATTCATCATCATCGCGTGCGCCTTACCTCCAGGATGCCGATGCCATTTCTTCGGCGCTGGCACGGATCAAACATGTTCCAGAGTTTATCTTCGGGCAATTGAAATACGTCACCACGAACGCTATTCAAGCCGCACCGGTGGCCGATGAAAAACCAAATTACCCGCTGCTGATCTTTCTCGAGGGGGCCATCGGCTATCGTCAAATGAACACCTTTCAAGCCGAGGAACTGGTCTCGCATGGTTACATTGTCGCGGCCATCGACCAGCCGTACACCGCCGCGTCGGTGGTTTTCCCGGATGGACATCGGGCAAACTCGATCCCGCTCGAGCAGATGAAAAACTTGATTCACCAAAGTTACAGTCGGGCTAAAATTGCGCCAATCTTGAACGGTCAAAGCCTCGAGAAAGGCATCATTCCGTATCTGACGCAGGATCTGACATTCACGCTGGATCAACTGGCCGCCCTGAATCGGACCGATCCGAATCATCGTTTGACCGAACGGTTGGACCTGCAACACATCGGCACGTTTGGTGTCTCGCTCGGCGGAATTGTCGCTGCCGAAGCCTGCCGCCTCGAGCCTCGACTGCGGGCCTGTCTGATCATGGATGCCGCAATGCCGACCGAGGTGGTTCAGTCCGGTTTGCAACAGCCCACCATCTGGATCACCCGCGATGCCGAAACCATGCGGCTAGAGCGACAACGTTCCGGTGGATGGCCGGAACAGGAAATCATCGATCATCAGACCACCATGCGGGCAGCGTTCGAGCATTTACACGGTGATGGTTACTTCGTGCAGGTGCCAGGAATGTTTCACGTCAACCTGACCGACGTGCCGTACTGGTCGCCGCTTCTCTCGTGGCTGGGCATCATCGGACCGATTGATCGACGGCGGGCGCACGACATCATCAACGCTTACTCGTTGGCGTTCTTTGACCGGCACTTGAAGGGTCGCCCATCGGTGCTGCTCGAGGAGTCAGCGGAACAATTCCCCGAAGTGAATTTCGAGACACGCAAACCTTGAGGGGATTGTGATGAGGCTCGAGCTTTTCATGTGCATCGCCACAATTCGAAAATTTTCAGCTTGAGCATCACACAGGTTCAATGACAGATGGTCACTCGGTCGTAGCGGTCACACAGGATGCTGAACCTGCCACAACACCGAACCAATCTCGAGTGATTCAAAAGTGAGCATGTTGCAGGAGGTTTTTAATGAAACGTATCGCCATGTCAATCGCCATGCTCGTGCTCTGCGTGTCGATCACGGCCAGCGCCAAAACGGTCTTCAGCGATCAAACCGTTTCAATTCCGAACGGCGACGTGACACTTTCGGGAATGTTGAGTCTTCCCTCGGGCCAAGGTCCGATTCCGGCGGTGATTCTGCTTTCCGGCAGCGGACCACAAGACCGCGACGAGGCGATCTCGGTCATTCCGGGTTTTGCGCCGTTCAAATGGATTGCCGAATACCTCGCCACACAAGGCATCGCCGTGCTGCGGTACGATGACCGGGGGACCGCGAAATCCACCGGTAAATTCGACGCGGGCACAAGCGCAGATTTCGCCAACGATGCCGAGGCCGCCCTCAAATACTTGCTCGAGCGTCCCGAGATTGACCGCAAAAAGATTGGCTTTCTGGGTCACAGCGAAGGCGGAATGCTTGCCGCGATGGTGGCGGCCAGAAATCCCAACGTGGCTTTCGTGATCTCCATGGCTGGTCCCCGCGTGCGCGGTTACGAACTGCTGATCAAACAAGAGGAACGAATCCTGAGCAGCATGGGCATGACCGGCAAACCGTTGGAAGATGCGCAACAGTCCAGCAAGAAATCGCTCGATTTGATTCTGGCCAAAGACTGGATTGGACTCGAGGAGCTCATTTATCCGCTGGCACTCGAGCAACTGCGGGCCTTGCCGGAGAACCAGAAAAAACCCGCTGCCGAAATCGAACTGCAAGCTCGAACGCTGACCAAGCAAAGTGTTGATGAAACCAAGGGTTGGTTGGCCTTTTTTATCGGTTACGACATCGCGTCCGATTGGGCCAAAGTGCGCGTGCCGGTGCTCGGGTTGTTTGGTGGCTTGGATGTCCAAGTCGATGCCGTTCAAAACCGTCAAGGTCTCGAGGCGGCACTTGCACAGGCCGGAAATAAAGACGTGACGGTGCAAGTGTTCCCGAGCGCCAATCACCTATTTCAAGTGGCAAAAACCGGAAGTCCATACGAATACACGACGCTACCGATGACCTTCGTGCCTGAATTCCTCGAGACCATCCGCGATTGGGTGCGGGCACACGTTGGAACAAAACCTTGAGCACGCGATTACGCCTCAGTGGAATGACTTTGAGATACGGTCTCGAGCCTTGAAGGACAGTTTGAAGTCGTGACAGTCGGTCACTCGCACAACCGAACTCGAGATGAGTCGCGGACAAGCAAACACTTCTCTCGAGTCCACGGCCGCGAGGTGCAATATGACAAACCAAGCAACTGCCTTCGAACGGTTCGCCCCGGCCATTGTACGGGTCTACCACCGCGACGAGAACGCCTTCTGGGAAGCGATCATGACACCGTTTCTGACGAACAGCGTTTCGCCGATGACCCGATTGCGTCACCTTAGAATCGATGTCGAACTGCTTTCGGTTTTCAAGGGATTGGAAGCCCATTCCAAAAAAATACTGCGAGCGTTCAGCGCCACACTCGGTTTTGACATCACCGAATGGAAAAGCAACCGGCCTCAGTATTTCAAGGATGCCTATCCAGTGTGTGCATTTCTGGCAGTCTGGATGGACGAGGAACGCTTGGACGACTTCGTGGCGAACTTCGCGGACATCCTGCGGGCGGGCGTGTTCGCCGTAGCTGGGTACGGGATTCTGGACGCGAACGTGGACAGCGACACACCATCTCCGGTTGAGATCCTGACGGCGCAAGCTTTGATCGCCGAGTACGAAACCCTGGCGCTGCACATTTTTGGCGTTTCCGAAATCAACCTCGGGATCATGCAGCGAATGCGCAACCTTTTCCTGGAGGCGGAAATCAAAGAGAAACTCGTGCGCGGCAAAACCAGCCCGTACCGTCTCGAGCATCCCGAGGACCTGGGAACCAAGGGAGCCAACGCTTTGGCCCCGTTCATGCTCAGCCTCGAGCGGCTCGGCAAGGCATCCATGATCGATGATTACTGGGAGGTTTTCTTGCTGTTCGGGGCCGCGATCCAAATGATTGACGACTGGCAAGACCTCGAAAACGATTTGAGCGTCGGGCATTTGTCGTATGTCACCTTGGGTTTTGAAAACGCCCTCGGGCGCGATGATCCTCGAGCGGTCGCCAAGCTGCTTCGAGCGGACGAATGGCGCGTGCGTCGGACGTTCGATTGCGCCAAGGAGATGATCGACCGTTCCCGATCCGTTCTGACCCGATTGAACGATTCGCTTCTGGTCCGATTCGTGGATGTTACCGAGGCGCGTCTCGAGTCTTTCTTTCACAAAGAATTGCACATGAGGTGATCGAACAAAATCACGTTACGTGGCCGGTTCAACACTCCGTTTCGGAAAGGTACAATGCGATGCGCAAACCTCAAACCCGATCAAACGAGTCATTCGACAGCGACGGACTCAATTCTTCTGCACCCAAGAACAGGTCTGCCTTGACTTTCTTCGCGCTGACCTTCGCCCTCTCGATTCCATTTTGGATCGCCGGTGCATTGACCAAATTCCAACTCCTCCCGGCGATTCCTGTCAGTGCGCTCATGTTGGTGGGCGTGGTCGGGGCCGCCTCGATCCTCGTTTACCGCGAGAACGGGCTGAGCGGGGTGCGGGCGTTGCTCGAGCGATCCTTCGACTTCAGGCGGGTCAACGCAAAAATCTGGTATCTGCCAACCATCCTGCTGATGCCCTGCGTCATGGTCCTGTCGTATGTCGTCATGCGGCTGATGGGAGTGGCGCTTCCCGCTCCGCAGTTCTCGTTCGTGACAACGCTGATCCTGTGTGTCGTGTTCTTCGTCGCTGGTCTTGGCGAAGAGTTGGGTTGGTCGGGATACGCCATCGATCCGTTGCAGTATCGCTACGGCGCACTCGGCGGGGCTTTGCTGCTGGGAGTCGTCTGGGCCGTATGGCATCTGATTCCACTGCTATCGGCTGGGCGATCACCAGTATGGATCGCTTGGTGGTCGCTTGGCACGGTGGCCTGCCGGGTGATCATCACTTGGCTTTACAACAACACGGGCAGGAGCGTTTTCATCGCAGCCGTTTTTCACGCCACGATGAATGTCACCATCTTTCTCTTCCCGATTGAAGGCTCGTATTACGATCCTCGAGTGACGGGTTTGATCGTGGCTTTCGTGGCCGCAATCATCACTGTTGCATCTGGGGCACAAACTTTGATTCGAGCGCGAGCCGTTCACGTTTCGGATTTGGAGGAGTCTGCTTCTCGAGCCGTATGAGGTGTCGCGGCCCGTTGGGCCAGCAAAGTATTTTCTTGAGCCGATTCTCGAGATGCACCGATTCGAATGTGCGAGAGCGAATCTCGAGATGTTGGTAACCACCACCGAACCGGTACAGCATTTTGAGGAGGAACGCCATGACCACCAAAGTTATTTTTTTGATCATCATCTTGCTCACTTCATTCGGGAAAGCGCAATCCACATTTCCATCACCGCTCGATCTGGCTCGAGCCTCCGAGATTTCTCGAGTCGTGAACTTGCACGGAAACACCGTCTGGTCTGGCTGGAAAGCACCACCTCAACTCTTGCGCAAAGCCGATGCGGATTACCTGATCGGGCATCCCCAACCACCAGCCGACTTCACGCGGCTTGCCGAGGTATCAGTCTCGAGCCATTCCGTTTACCGTCGGCAAGGGCATTTGATTCCTGTTCCTGCCGCCACCGCCTGGCCGGTGGCTGGGGTCTGGTCGTTGGCGCTGCCGACGCTCGAGGAATTCCAGCAAGCGGTGGATCAGGTCTTAGGTGCGGGCGTGGTCAACCTTGATGATCCGACCTACGTCGCAGCGGCAGTCCACGAGGCATTTCATGCCTTTCAGATGACCGTTGTGCATCAACCGCCAATGTTTGGCTTTCGCGGTGACGAGGGAAAAATCTTGGCCGACCTCTCGAGCCAGCCGAACTTGAAACGCCAACTCGTTTTGGAGGGTCAAGCACTGCGCGGTGCACTCGAAGCAACGGACTTGTCGGCAGTGTGGCAGGGCGTGAACAAGTTTCTCGAGCTTCGTCAAATTCGTCGCTCTCACCTTTCACCAGACGTTGCCGCTTACGAGCAAGCCCTCGAGTGGAACGAAGGGCTTGCTCGGTATGCCGAAGCCAGCCTGATGCGGCTGGTCGCTGGACAACAAAGTGGTGATGGTCGTTTTGTCTATCCCACAACGTACTGGCAAACGTTCCTCAAGCAAGTCGATGATGTCAGTCAAATTCCTGGCACGCTCCGCGAGGCGTACTACGCGCTGGGTGCGGCGCAAGGATTTGTGCTGGATCGCATCATGGACGGTTGGAAACAAAACGCGATCCCCGGCGGAACCAGCCTCGAGCAACTCCTGCGTGACCTGTCACACCGAGCCTCGAGCCTCCCTGCATCACTGCGGATTTTCCCCATCGTGCGCCTGCAACTGGCTGGCAAAACCTTGTGGTTGGCGCTCGCCAATCAACCAGACCGTTGGCGTCAAGGGCTTGGAAACGTGAAAAATCTAGTTCCAGAAGAAACCCGAGGCAAATTCAGCAACAAAGGAGCCTTGATACCGCTCGAGATTGCGTTCTTCAACAAAGACGGCCTGCTGATTACAGTACAAACCATGAGCCTGTGCGAGAAAGATCCCTGTCCATTGTACGGACCAGACCTGGCGTTTATGTACGCGCTCGAGACTCCAATTGGACGCTTGATCGACGTGCCAGAAGGCAGCCACCTCGAGCCATTGCCTTGAGATTTCCAGGTGTTCAAACACGAATGGTAACTCGGCGGTAATGGTCAGACGCGATGCTGTGATTTCGAGGAGTTAACTCTCGCTCGAGCAAGTGTCCAACAAATGCTCTACCGAGTACGGGGATGGGCCTTGAACGAGAATTCGTAGTTTCAAGGGATTGCTAGTGAATGCTGTCGAAGCGGTCATTCCTACGCACGGATCACCCTCGTTTTTTATCGCTGCTGTGTTTTTGCTTCGGAAGGAAAAACAGACATGACCACAGATGCCGCACACACAAGTTGGTGGCAAATTGGAGAAATCATTTTTGGCGCACCGATACTTGCTGCGGTCGCTTTGCAACTCATCGTGCCGCTGTCCTATTTTGACTCGATTTTTTCATTCACCTTTTTGGTCGTTGGTATCACCCTTTGCGCCGTAGGCATTGCCTTGATCGTTGCTGCTCGTCAAGTATTTTCAACGTTTGATCAACCAACTGACCCAGGGTTGCCGACCAGTTTGATGGTGACCAACGGCATCTTTTCAATCTCGAGGAACCCGATGTATTTGGGCGCGGCCTGCCTGCTAATCGGCATCGCATTGGTGTTCAAACTTGCTTGGGTGTTCGTCTTTCTCGTGCCAACCCTGATTGCCTGTCAGTCGATTCTGATTGAGCCGGAGGAACGATATCTTGCCGCCAAGTTTGGCCCGGAATATCAGAGGTATGCGGCTTCGGTCAATCGATGGATCGGACGCAAGCTGCAATAACAGTTCGAGCGCTCACCCTCAGACAAAGAGTGTTACGCAAATCGTTTAAAGGAGAAATCTCATGACCACTCAAATCCAAATCAAACCCGATGGGAACCCGAAGTTAAAAATCATCATGGCGCTGTTCATTTCCCTGATCCTGGGCAGCACGGCCTCCGCCGTCGAATGGCGCACTGGCGATGTCGTGACCCTCGAGAAATCCGAAGTCATACAGGATGATCTCTACGTGGCTGGAACCGACGTGAGCATTGATGGCATCGTGAACGGAGACTTGACCGTGGGGGCAAGAACCGTGACCATCAACGGCGAGGTGCGCGGCAACCTCTGGGCATCGGGTGAGACGTTGATCCTTGGCGGTAAGGTTTCGCAAACGGCACGGTTCGCCGGTTCCGTGATTCGCATTCAGAACGGGGCCAACGTCGGGCGCGACCTGCTGGCCGCTGGCTCAGAGATCGAGCTTGCACCCGGTTCCGTGATCGGGCGCGATGTGGCTTTCGGCGGCAGCCAAGCACACCTGAAGGGCAAGGTGAATCGCAACGCTTACGGTGGCGCAAACGGCATCGACGTTGGCGGGGTCATCGGCGGCAAGGCACAGTTTGCAGTTGGTGATACGCAAATACTGACCGGTAACTGGCTCTCACCCGGAACTCCTGGCCTGAGGTTCACGCCTGGTGGTCACATCAATGGTGATTTGAGGTTGCAGATTCCCAACAATCCGGCATTGCCTGCCGATGTGGTTGGCGGCAAGGTGACTTACGCACCGATTTCCGGGGTCAACCTCCCAATTCGGCCCAGCCCTTTCGTCGAATTTCTGCGAACCTTTGTCGGCATCGCCGTGGCTGTGCTGTTGTTTGTCTGGCTGGCCCGCCCTCGACTGGTCAGCGTGACCGAGAAGTTCCGTGCGTTGCCTGCCGCCAGCCTTGGGTACGGGGCTTTGGCGTTTCTTGGCCTACCGCTGGCCGCCCTATTGAGTGTACTCGTGTTGGTTGCACTGCCTGCGGTGCTGACCATGCTCAATCTTGGCAACCTCGGTTTGCCGTTGGCCTTCGTCGGTGCGCCCGTCCTGTTGGGCATGACCGTACTGGTAGGTTGGCTGGCAGTCTTGGCGGCTCAGGGATTTGCGGCGTTTCTGATCGGTTCTTTGCTGCTGCAAACCCTTCAGCCCAAAGCCGGATCAAGTTCAGTGCTGCTGGCCTCCCTCGGCGGTGCGTTCATTCTGGCCTTGCTGTTGCAGATTCCCGTGTTGGGCAACCTGTTCGCATTGGCCGCACTGCTACTCGGCCTGGGGGCGTTGTGGTTGAGTCTGCGCAAGCCTGGGCAACCATTGTCTAAACCAGAAAGAGGTGCGGCTCAAGCGACCTGATCTCGAGCTTGGACTTGATGATCATTTCACCTCGAGATGCGGAACGCAGCAAGAACTGAACGGGTCCGCTCGAGTCTGAAAGCAACGAGTGCGACTCGAAATCGTCCGAAGGAGAATCCCGTGACTCAATCTCGATTTGCCGAACGCCACCCATTCTGGTTCGTGGCGATTTTGGAAGTGATGGTGATTTTCGTTTACCTCGCGCTTGGGACAATCGCGCACTTCACAAATCTGTCCAGCATCGGTCTCGAGGGTATCGCCAATCTCGTCCTGACGATCATTGCCGTGATCTTGCTGAGCGTCATGGGTTGGTGGCGCGTTGCTGGTTTCAGACCACCCGATCATCCGGCTGATCTTTTGTATTTTATCGTTCCTTTCCTGCCAGCCGTCATTTCGCTGGTTGCCGGTATCGAACTCAAAAACATACTTGTCGTGACACAATTGCTGATCATCACCTCGATGGTCGGGTTCGCAGAGGAGGCAATCTTTCGAGGCTTGATGCTGAACGCCCTCAAGTCTCGAGGGGCATGGACGGCAGCAATAGTCACCTCCCTACTTTTTGGACTTTCGCATTCCCTGAATGTGTTGTCAGGAAAAAATCTTGCGGATATTGTGACACAAATTCTTTATGCCTTGGCAATCGGTTTCGCGTTCGCCGCGTTGGTGCTCAAAAAAGGCATTATTTGGCCTTTGGTCCTCGCCCATTTCCTGATTGATTTCACAGCCATGATTGGCAGGACAGACTTTTCGCCGGTCTTGAACGGCGTTCTTGGTGTGGCGATCACCTTTGTCTTGGGCAGTTACGGTTTGTTTGTGATGTTGCAAAAACCCAATGTAGAAGTCATGCCAGTGATGACTTGATGTCAGGTCTAAGGGATCGTTCGAGCAAGATGCTAACAAAGTTGCAAGAGAGTTCGACATTGGTTCGTGCTCGAGTCCCATCGCCAGATGATCCCATCTCGAAGTTGCCAAACGAGGTCTATTGGCACTCGAATGACATTCAGAATTTTCGCTACTTCGGTTTTTAAAGGAGTCAATATGGATATTCTCAAAATTGTTCTCGTCTTCGTTCACACGCTGGGTCTGGCCGCATTGATCGGCGGTGCGTTCGTCCAGTGGAATGC
>JAYURE010000617.1:0-3838 GCA_043756345.1 Deinococcales bacterium
ACGCCACGCCGGACCACATCGCAACGCTCGAGCACTTTTTTGTCCGTGATGAACGCTTTGAATGCCCGTACAAGCGGCGTGTCGTTCAGTATCGGGACGGAGGCCACAGCGAACCTTCGCTCGAGCGATTCCGGCAGGTGACGCAAGACCACGCCTTCCGGCACGGGTTCCATTGCCAATCGTGCCAGCACGCTCAGGCCGAAACCGTGCGCGACCATTGAAAGAATCACACTGTCGTCCTCAACCTGTGCTACTTTGCGCATCTGTTGTCCGTTTGCCTGCCAGTACGAACGAACCGCGTTTGCGCCCGCCTCGTTGCACAACAAGAACGGCAGTCGCTCGAGGTCTTCCCAGGTGCAGTGTCTGCCGCGTGGTGCAAGCTTTTTCGGGAAGGCTGCCATCCAATCGTCTCGGGCAAATTCTTGCGCATTCAGTCCGTCATCGCAGGGCAGCGTCAGCACGCCAATATCGGCGCGACCCTCGAGCAATGTGCGGTCCACGCCACGGTCAAATCCTTCCAGGCTTTGAATCTCGAAGGTCACGTGCGGGTGCAGCTTTCCGAATTGTGTCACCAAATCTGGCAGCAGGTGTGTGGCGACGCTGCGAAACGAGGCGATGCGCAGGTGCCCCCGCAATTCACCAAGCTCGAGGTTGACTTCACTGTGAATGCTGCCCTCGAGTGTTTGCATCATTCGGGCGTGACGGGCGATGCGTTCGCCGACCGTTGTGGGTTTTGCACCGAATCGTCCACGCTCGAGCAAGCGCACGCCGAGGTTGCGCTCGAGTTCGGCCAGCGCGTGACTGACGGCGGATTGTGATAAATCCAATTCGCTGGCGGCGCTGGTCAGGCTGCCTTGTTCGATGATGGCGAGGAAGACGTGAAGTTGGGTCAACGTGAATTCGCTCATGGCTCGAGGCTATCATGATCCATCAGTTCTATTCATGTAAGTCTGGTTTTAATGAGTCAAACCGGTTGGAAATTCGATGGAAATGAGACTAGAATCAACCGAAAGTTGAAAGCCAGAGGCCGAGAGTAAAACCCAATACGGACTCGAGCCAGATGACACTCACTTTGACCTTTCCCCTTTTCCCGATTCTTTTAAAGGAGTTCCCATGACTGCCAAACTCGAGACGCTGAATACGATCCTCGGTGGCCTGATGCGCCGTTATCAGGAGCGCGTGCCGGATGTCGCCGCGATCATCAACGAAATGGTCAAAGCGAATTTGATCGCCAGCCCGGACGAGATCGAAAATGATCACATCGCTTTTCGCACGATGGGCGTGCCGCAATTGGGCATGCAATCGTTCGAGAAAATCTTTTTGCATTGCGGCTACGAACGCCGCGATGCGTATCAATTTGCGCATAAAAAACTCGATGCGTTTTGGTATAGCCCGCCCGATCCGAAGTACCCGCGCATTTTCGTTTCGGAGTTGCGGGTTCAGGACCTCAGCCTCGAGGCGCAACGGATCATCAAGTCCTACACCGATGAAGTCCCGAACGATCCGGTCGATCAACTCGATTTGAACGATGGTCACGCGGTCGATGCGTTTTTGCATAGTCCACTGTGGCGCTTGCCGACGCTCGAGGATTTCAAGAAGTTGCAGGTCGAATCCGAGTACGCCGCCTGGGTGATTTACAACCGTTATTACTTGAATCACTTCACGGTCAGCGTTCACAACTTGCCCGAACCGTATGACACTTGCGCTGGTTTCAATCAGTTCCTCGAGTCGCACGGGTTCAAATTGAATGATTCTGGAGGCAAGGTCAAGCAAAGTCCGGACGGAATGCTGTTGCAATCGAGCACCATTGCCGAAATGCTCGAGGTCACATTTGCCGGTGGCGAAACCGAACAGATCAGCGGTTCATATGTCGAATTTGCCGAACGTCGCGTGTTACCGGAATTCTCGAGCCTGCCCAAATCGCAAATCAAACGCGAGCATCGCCGTGAAGGTTTCGAGGCGGGTAATGCCGACAAGATTTTTGAGAGCACCTACTCCACCCAAACCGCCAAGAGGGAATCCGTTCAATAACCGTAGGGGCGAATCCTGTATTCGCCCACGCCAGTAAATTTGGTAGAGCCCAATCAAAACCCGTAGGGACGAAGCATGTTTCGCCCTCGCCAGAACTAAGAATGGAACCCGCTCGAGAATCCGTTCGAGCCTGCAACCAAACTTAAATCCCATCTCGAGCCGTACAATCCCAATTCATCAAACACCAGGAGTCCACATGACAAAGAAATTTCACAACATCATTAACGGTCAGGAAGTCTCGAGCAGCGAAACTTTTCTTTCCAAAAACTCGAGCAATTTTTCGGATGTCCTCGGTGAGTTCCCGATTGCATCTGTCGAGCAAGTTCGTGCCGCCTGTGATGCCGCCGGTGCCGCATTCAAAACTTGGGGCAAGACTCCAGCCCCAATCCGTGGCGAGGTCATCGGTCGCATCGGTGCGGCGATAGCTCGAGAAAAAGAAGCCCTGTCGCAATTGCTGTCCCGCGAGATGGGCAAGACGTTAAAGGAGGCTCGAGGTGATGTCCAGGAGGCGATTGACACCTGTCATTTCTTCCAATCCGAGGGTCGGCGTTTGTACGGTCAGACCGTGCCGAGCGAGATGTACAACAAAGAATTGAAAACGTATCGCCGTCCAATCGGTGTGGTCGGCATCATCACGGCGGGGAATTTCCCGGTCGCCGTGCCGAGTTGGAAAATCATTCCGGCACTGATCACCGGCAACACGATTGTCTGGAAACCGTCTGAGGATTCTCCGCTGACCAGTTACGCCTTTGCGAAATTGCTCGAGGAGGGCGGCCTGCCTGCGGGTGTCTTGAATGTCGTTTTCGGATTGGGCAAGGACAGCACCGGCGAGGCGCTGGTCGGCATGATGGACGAGGGTCGTTTGCAAAAATTTGCTTTCACCGGTAGCACCGCCGTCGGTAAGCAAATCGGTGCGATTGCCGGTCGCAACTTGATCCATCCAACCCTCGAGTTGGGCGGCAAGAATCCACTCGTGGTCATGCGTGATGCCGACATTGACAATGCGGTTTCCGGTGCGCTCTGGGCGAGTTTCGGCACGGGCGGGCAGCGTTGCACCAGCGCTGGAAACATCATTTTGGACGCACCGATTTTTGAGGAATTCAAAACAAAATTCCTCGAGAAAGTTCGCGCCGTGACGATTGGTGATCCGATCTCGCAGGATGGAGTTTTGTACGAGCCGTTTATCAATGAACGCATGTATCAAACTTGGGCGGAGCATTACGAGTGGGGCAAAGCCGATGGTGCGACGTTGCTGCATGGGACAGGACGAATCTCGAGCGACGCGCCGTTCGCCGGTTTCAAAGGCGATCCGAGCGCCGCGCTGTTCGGTTCACCAACCGTCTGGGAAGCGAAACGCGGCATGAAGATTTTCCAAACCGAAGTTTTCGGTCCAACGATCAACCTCGTCAAAGTGGACGGCATCGACGAGGCCATCGAAACCGCCAACGCCGTCGAGTACGGCCTCTCGAGCGCAATTTACACGCAATCTCGAGAGTGGGCGTACAAATTCCAAGAGAACATCAAGGCGGGCATGACCAGCATCAACAACAGCACCACCGGTGCGGAGGCACACATGCCGTTCGGTGGCATTAAGGGTTCCGGTAACGGCACTCGAGAGTCAGGGATTTGGGTGCTCGATGGTTACACATACTGGCACGGTGTCAACGATGACATCAGCGGCAAGTTGCAATTGGCGCAAATGGAAACTGCGTACATTGAGGCGAAACCTGCGGTCAGCATCTCGAGTTTGACCTAAAGTTTTTTCGCATGTCATCCGGGCGTTGTGTAAAATACGCTGTCGTCTGAT
>JAYURE010000618.1:0-3836 GCA_043756345.1 Deinococcales bacterium
GTTCAAAGTCAGACCGAACAACGCTACGAGTTTAAACGCGAAGATTTCGATGGCCTACTTTAGATCTCGCATAATCCTATGGAATGCCCGTGTGAAACCATCCCTCAATTCTTCTCCTCTGGAGGCCCCATGATTCTCGCCATCCTGATCACCGTTCTCAAAGCCGTCGGCGTTGCCCTCGGACTGCTGACAACCTTCGCCTACATGACGCTCGTCGAACGCCGTTTGCTCTCGAGGTTTCAACTTCGGCGCGGACCAAACCGTGTGGGTTGGAACGGCCTGATGCAACCGCTGGCCGATGCCGTCAAATCGATTTTCAAGGAAGATTTGGTCGTGACTGCCGCCGACAAGTTCATCTTCTGGATCGCGCCGCTGATCTCGATCACGATGGCCTTGACCGCGTTCGGTGCGATTCCTGCCGGGCCGAAAGGGTCGCTGTTCGGCGCGGACCCGTGGGTGTTCAACCTCGACATTGGGTTGCTGTTCGTGCTCGGCATCACCAGCATGGGCGTGTACGGCATCTTCCTGGCGGGTTGGGCCTCGGGCAGCAAATACCCGTTGATTGGCGGGTTGCGCTCGAGTGCGCAAATCATCTCTTACGAGTTGGGCCAAGGCTTGTCGGTGCTCGGCATGTTGATGCTGACTGGCACGATGAACCTTTACAACATTGTCCAATGGCAGGCCACGAACGGTTGGATGATCCTGTTTCAAGCCGTCGCCTTCATGACCTTCATCGTCTCGAGTTTCGCCGAAACGAACCGCACGCCATTCGATCTTCCCGAGGCTGAACAAGAATTGGTCGCGGGTTACTTGACGGAATACTCAAGCATCAAATGGGCCTTGTTTCAAATGGCGGAATACGTGAACATGATTACTGCCAGCGCGATCATGGCGACACTGTTTTTTGGCGGGTACAAAGGCCCGAATCTCGAGATTGCTGGATTCAACATCGGTGAGGTTCCGTTCATTTGGTTGTTCGCCAAGATTGGCTTTTTCTTGTTCGTGTTCATCTGGGTTCGTGCCACGTTGCCCCGCATGAGGTACGACAAGTTAATGCAATTCGGTTGGAAGTTCCTGTTCCCGGTCGCGTTGCTGAACACGCTCGCCGTTGCCGCCTACAAAGCCTTCCTGCCAACCTCGAGCCTGTGGCCTTTGGGCATCGCTGGCTTTGTTGTCGTCGCGTTGATTCTGGTGCTCAGCGGTGGTCGCAGTGCGCCAAGGGTGAAAGCACAACCTCGAGCCTTGGGCGGGGATTAGGGAGGTAGATCATGTCAGTCGCACAAATTTTGGAGCAGGTTCAAGCACTTTCAAAACCAGAACGCGAGGAATTGATCTCTGCCCTCAACGAACAACGACTTGAAGAGATCACCATTTCATTCGCACAACAATGGTCGGGTCGCACTGCAATGGTTTATTCACCGGGAGCCATTCCTGAACCTGGTGAGGATCTCGAGGAACTTTTTCGCAAAGCCAATCCATGAAGACAGCTCACTTCAATTACCTTGAGCTTTCGCCTGGAAACATGTTGCCGTTTCTCAGAATGACAGTAAGTGCAGTTCAAAAAGTCAGTGTTATTGCTTTGGTGGACAGTGGAGCATCGGTTAACCTGTTGCCGTACAGCGTCGGTCAAGCCCTTGGTTTTGATTGGAATAACGCCGAGATGGGACCGCCAATCTCAGGAACCGTTCAATCAGAATCAAGGATCGTCAAAGCCAAGGTCACGATTGGAAGTTTGGATGAAGTTGAATTATCGTTTTGCTGGATCAAACACGACAATGTTCGATTGCTGCTCGGACACAATGATTTCTTCGCCCATTTTACCGTTTGCTTCTTAACTCGAGAATCCAAATTTTCGCTTTTTCAAACGTAGATCACACTTTTTTCGCCATTTCAAATCCGCAACAAGTTCAATTGGGAGGTCGTTCATGGGAGTTCTCGAGATCGCTAAGGGCATGGGTGTGACCCTTGGCAAGCTATTTATCAAGCCGCTGACCGTCTCTTACCCCGAGCAGCCTGTTCGTTTGCAACCACGGTTCCGTGGTCGGCACATTTTGACCCGTCACGCAAACGGGTTGGAGAAGTGCATCGGGTGTTCGTTGTGCGCTGCGGCGTGTCCCGCGTATGCAATTTACGTCGAGGCCGCCGAGAACACGCCTGACAAAACCGTTTCTCCCGGCGAGCGGTACGCGAGCGTCTACGAGATCAACATGTTGCGGTGCATTTTTTGTGGCATGTGCGAGGAGGCTTGCCCGACCGGTGCGATCATCCTCGGCACGGATTTCGAGTTGGCGGATTACAAGTACCGCGATCTCGTCTACGGCAAGGAAGACATGATGATCGGCGTGGAGGGCACGAAGTCGCAGCGCCGCGAGGCGGATCAGAAGAAGAAACCGGTCAAGGTTGGTTACACGATCACGCCGCGCCGTGAGGTTGAGGAAGCGATTCAGGCGAACAAGAATCGTTCGAGCAGTGTCGGTACGGTTCCAGCGTCCGGTGTGGGTGTCAAATCCCTCGAGCGTGATCCGGGTGACTCGAGTGGTCGTGGTACGCCATCACGTGCGGGTCTGGCTCCGATCTCGAGCCCAATTTCTGGCAAGGTGAAGTCATGATTTTCACGTTTGTGCTGCTGGCGTTGCTGGCCATTGCCGGTGGCCTCGGCACGATCACGTTTAAGAACGCGATCTATTCAGCGCTGTCGTTGGTCGGGACGATGCTTTCGTTGGCGATGATGTACTTCACGATGGATGCGCAGTTTCTTTCGGCGGTGCAGGTGATCGTTTATGCCGGTGCGATCATGGTGTTGTTTTTGTTCGTGATCATGTTGTTGAATGCCGCCTTGACCGAAACCCGAAACGATCCGATTCCGTGGGTCTTGCCAACCGCAATCATCGGTGGTGTGGTGCTCGCGGGCGTGCTGTCATTCGTGGCGTTTTCGTACAAGGCTCCAAAGCCGCTCGAGGCTTCGATCAGGGCGCTCGAGGGTGGTGCTCCCGGTCCAGTTGGCGAGGTGTTGTTCACGAAATTCTTGTTGCCGTTCGAGAGCGTTTCGATTCTCTTGCTGATCGCGGTGGTTGGTTCGGTCGCGTTGGTGCGCCGCGATTTGGACGCGAAAGCCGAACTCGAGAACACACTGGAAACCATGTCGGACATCACCACTGATGCCTTGTCTGGTGATGGCATGAAGAAAGGGGTGGCATAAACATGATTGAAACAAGTTGGTACGTCGCCCTCTCGGGCATTCTCTTCTCGATTGGAGCCGTTGGCTTCCTGACGCGCCGCAGCGCGATTCAAATGTTCTTGTGCGTCGAGTTGATGCTGAACGCCGCGAATCTCGCACTCGTGGCTTTCTCTCGAGCCTGGGGTGATCTGGTCGGGCAATCGGCCGTATTCATCATTTTGACGCTCGCTGCCGCCGAGGTTGCGATTGGCTTGGGCATCATGGTCACGATTTTCCGCAAACGCGCTTCGACGAATGTCGATGAACTCTCGAGCCTTCAGGGGTGATGGGGATGACAAAGCAAGAACGAGTAAAAAGTTCAAAGTGGAAAGTGAAAAGTCTGGCTCGAGGGTGTACTTTCCACTTTCCACTTTCCACTTTCCACTGCCCTTCCGAGGTGTTGGCGTGAACGACTTTCTTTCGCACAATTTGTTCGCGCTCATGCCGGTGTTTCCGTTTGTGGGTTGGTTGATCAACATTTTCTTTGGCAAGCGCATGAAGGAACCGACTCCGGCGATCATCGCGTCTTTGATGGTTTTGATTTCGTTCGTGATTGCGGTGATTGGGTTCACGCAAGTCTCGAGCGCGAAGGAAGCCATCGTTGATACCGTGCGTTGGG
>JAYURE010000619.1:0-3829 GCA_043756345.1 Deinococcales bacterium
AATTTCGAGTGTGAAACCAGAGGAATTGAGTCGATTCCAGTCGTAAACGCACTTTTTTATGGGTTGCGTCGAGACGTATCCCATTCTGCGGCTGCACCCCCTCGAGATCCAGATCAACAGTTTGCAGGGCTTAAACTGAATCATGGCCCGTTCCGTTGCTCCCAAGATTGATCCCGTTCGGCAACACCGCATCGATGACGAAATCATCGTGGACACATATGACGAGTACGAAGCGGCAATCGGTTGGCTGACGTACTTGCAGGAGCACCTCCATTTTCCTCTCGAGGCGACGTACCATCCAGAGGATGAAGAGGCTCGCCGGGTCACAGTCCAGGATCTTGAATACGACGAGGAAGCACTCGATCAGGGTTGTATTGAGTTCAATGTCGAGATTGATGACGATGGTGAATGTTGGGTGGCACTCGAGGAAATCACGCCGCTCGAATCAAACCCAGAAGCAGTGCAAGCGGTTGAAGATTGGCGGTACTGGCTGACTCGAGGTCGAGGGTAAAAACTCGAAACGGTCGTGCTTGAGATGGAAGTATCGTTTGTGTTCGTCAAGAATTTTTGACCGCCTTGAGGTCCAAGAGAACAGCAATGCTCAAGAAATTGTTTACCCAAACCCTCTGCGAATTAACAAAATCGGGTTTAGGTTAATTCGCATTATGCTAAACCTAAGCATTTATGGGCAGAACCCAAGGACTTGCAATTCTCGAGGGCAAGTACGCCCAACAACCCCCGGTTTTGGTCCTCCTCTACAGTCGTTGTTGCTTTGGCAAAAGCAAACGTTGCAATGATCACACGGGGAAATCCTTCACGGGTGTGGCCAAAGACACCAAAGCAAGACCGGTTGAAGTCGAATACATGACCGTCATGACTTTTGCTTCCGACGATCAGAAATATTGCATACGATGCCGACCTTCTCGAGAAAATACAGGATCAATTTTGCTTTTTTTCGTTCGGGCCAGGGTGAAAAAGTGCCACAGTTGTGCCACATCCAGCTTCAAAAGGGGCCAACTGTGGCACACTTTTGCACCGAGATGCACGAAATTGATGCACAAAAAACACTGTGCTGCACGGTATAATCCAAACTTGCACTATTCTGCCCGAAGCTCCCGGCTGGACTGAAAATCGTAGTGTTGACAGTTCAATTCTGTCCTTTGGCACCAAGAGAAAAGCCCGTGAGGGACGCAAATTCTAGAATTTGCGTCCCTCATAATTTGTTCACAATTCCTCGAGCGCCACAGTTATGCTTCAGTTGCGATCTTTTCATCACTCGTCTAAAGCATTCGATCTTGGGTTTCGCGTACCATACATTCCTACGAGGAGACACGGATCATGGGTCAACGCATCAAAATCGGCATCATCGGTTGTGGCGAGGTCACGCAGATCAACCACCTGCCTAGCCTGAAATTTCTCGAGGAGTTCTTTGAAATCACCGCACTTTCTGACGTCAGTGCGAGTGTGCTCGAGGCGGTTGGAAACGCGCATCATGTCAAGCAGCGTTTTCTCGAGTACCGTGATCTGCTTGCCAGCCCGGATGTGGATGCGGTGCTGATCACCACGCCGCACGCGTATCACAGTGAACAAACCCTGGCGGCGCTCGAGCATGGCAAGCACGTGCTGGTTGAAAAACCGATGGCGATGACACTCGAGGATGCCGATGCGGTGATTGCCGCACAGCACCGCACGGGTTTGATCGTGCAGGTTGGGTACATGCGTCGGTACGCCAGCGCCTTCGAGGAGGCTGTGGTTCGGGTCAGGCAACTCGAGGGCATTCGATTGGCTCGGGTGCATGCGGTGATTGGACAAAACGCGCAATTCATCGCCCCCAACTCGAACGTGATACGGGGTTCGGATGTGCCAGCGCAGGTGATCGAAGACGGCAAGCAATTGTATCAACGTAAAATGCGGCAAGCCATCGGTGAGGCTTCTCGAGAATTGGCAATGACTTACGAGTTGATGATTGGTCTGTGCACGCATGACCTTTCAGCGATGCGCGAACTGATCGGGATTCCCAAAAAAGTTTTGTACGCCACGCAACGCCACAATGGTTCGTACATCGGTGCCGCTTTCGATTACGGCGAGTTCGTCTGTCATTTCGAGACAACGATTGATCAGATTCCACGTTTTGACAGTCACCTCGAGGTGTACAGCGACACCCAAATGTTGCACGTGCAGTACAACACGCCTTACGTGCGTCACCTGGCCACGAAGCTTGAGATCACCAGTGCCGCGCCGGACAATGGTGTGCGTCTCGAGACGATTCAACCGGCGTTCGAGGACAATTTCACCCGTGAATGGCGGGCGTTTTATCAGAACGTCACGACTGGCAGTGTTCCGAAAACGAATCCAGAAGATTACCGACATGACCTCGAGTTGTTCGCAGCGATGATCAAGTGCATCCGCGAAACGGCATGACTCGAGAGACGGTTGCCGCCTGAACTCAAAATGCTCGAGTCGTCAATCGAGAATAAGTCTCAGCACGAGACTTGGTTCAGCTTCGAGGCATCTCGAATTAAATCAAACCGGCTTTGGCCGCCCCTTCTTGCAAGACTTTCAAACCGCCCGCCGCCAACGCTGCGCCCTTGTGCTTCGGGGCTCGCCACAAACAGGTGGCCGCTTTGATCGCTTCGTTCATCGCCGCGAATGACTCGAGCACCAAGAAGCCATCGAATTTGATGTCATGTAATGCTTTGAAAACCTCGTCCCAATTGACGGTTCCCGTACCGACCATGCCGCGATGCGATTCGCTCATGTGAATGTAGCCGAGCACGTCTTTGGTCGCCAGGAACGGTTTGTAAAACCCTTCCTCTTCGATGTTCATGTGGTACGTGTCGGCGTGCAAACGCAAGTTGGGTGCGCCAATCTCGAGGATGGTTTTACGGGTATCCTCGAGCGTGTTGAACATGTACGTTTCGTACCGGTTGCAGGCTTCCAAATACAGTGTGATCCCTTTGCTGTGTGCTTTCTGTGCGAGTGGCCCGAGCACATCGATCACGGTTTGAATTTCTTCTCGGGTTGGACCAGTACCGGTCAGCACGCCGAGGCTGTAGGCGGTGCAACCGCCCAAGTGTTGCGACCCGACGGCTTCGACTTGCTCGAGGGCTTTTTCCAAGAATTTTTTGGCCCGTTTTGGATGTTTGGGCAGGTGCATGTTTTGCGGCAACGCCAGCGAACAGGTCGCCGCCAATTTGTGTTTTTTGAGCGCGGCCCGGTGACTGCTCGCCTCGAAATGGTACGGGTCCAAGACTGGAATCTCGAGGAAATCAAAACCTGCTTTGGCCGCTTTTTTGATCGTATCGTTGCCGAGGTCGGTGTGCCAATCGCCAATCCAGACGAATGCGTGTGCGCCAAATTTGGGCATGATGCTCCTTCAACAAAATCTGAGATTTGATCACGACTCGAGTCTCTCCAAAATTGAAGCTCCGTTGAACTGTGCTGTCGTAGGGGCGTAGCATGCTACGCCCCTACAGGATGACTTCGCCCACACCGCAAAAAGGCTCGAGGCCTTACTTCGCGTTGGCTTTGGTGATCAGCCCAACTGGACTCTCGAGGGTTTCTGGAACGGAACGTCCTTTGAGAATTTTGAGCATGGCTTCGACTGCGATCTGCGCCATCTCGTCTGGATTTTGCGCGACTGTTCCGACCAGATCGCCCGCTTTGACGGCGGCAATCGCTTCGCCCGTACCGTCCACGCTGTAAACCTGTATTTGTCCTTTTTTACCTGCGGCTTGCACGGCTCGGGCGGCTCCGAGGCCCATGTCGTCGTTGGCGCAGAAGATCACTTTGACGTTCGGGTTGGCCTGCAAGACGTTGCTGGCGACGT
>JAYURE010000620.1:0-3823 GCA_043756345.1 Deinococcales bacterium
AGCCACGAACGCAAGCGATTGTTGCACCGCAAACTTGCCGAAAGCCTCGAGAAGCACGCCGGACCTGCCGCCCGGATCGCCGAACACCTCGAGCGGGCCGGACAGCGACAGGCCGCCGTGCAATGGCGGGTCAAGGCGGCCAAGTCCGCCATGCAGGTCTACGCCACCCGAGAGGCGATCAAAGAGTACGAACTGGCACTCGAGGACGAACCCGAGGCGACCCTCGAGCGGGCAGAGATTCTCGATAACCTGGTGGTCTTGTTGTGGCGGCAGAATGCCTTTGAACGGGCCGTGGGTTGGGCGCACGAACTTGCCGCAATCCGTGAAACCAACGCTGATCTGTCGGGCTTGGCCCGCGCTGAAATCGTGATCGGTGTGCTGGAAATGAGCCTCGGATTTCGTCAACCGGCACTCGAGTCGTTTGAACGTGCCCTGGAGCGGTCGCGGTCGATCAACAACATTGACCTTCAAGCCAGGACCCTGATCAACCTCGCAAAGTTGCACACCGACATCGGTGATGTGCAATCGGCCAGACCGGTTGTGGAGGCTGGTTTGGCCCTCGGTGATGCCATCAGCTTGGATGAGCAGGCGATGTTCGAGGCCGCCCAAGCCTACTGCGCCCTGCTCGCCGGGGACCTCGGTTTGGCCGCGACGCTGGTGCCCGCCTCGATCCGCAAGGCCGAAACGAGCGGCATTCCATACGCACAATGCAACGCGATGCTGCTGGCGTTCGACGTTTACCTCGGCGTTGGCGCGGTTACGGTTGCAGAAGGTTTGCTCGAGGAGCTTGAAACCTTGATCCAAAAGCATGACTTCGGTTACCACCGTGACGAATACGCGATCAAACGGGCCTGGCTCGAGTTGGAACGCAAGCATCCGTCACTGGCCCTCGAAGCGATCTCCGGGCTGGTTCACGGTGCGGCACAACCCGAAGATCAAGCGTCAGTCGCCTGGATCACGGCTTCATTGCGCCTGCAACTGCACGAACCGCTGGTTGCGCTCGAGGTGCTGGCCCCGTTCGAGGATGTACCGACCCTGGAAGCCTGGGCACGTATCTTAACGGTGCGTTTACAGGCGGCGTTAGAGGCTGGAACCGAACTGGGTTTGCACATTCAGGCGGCACAACAACAACTCGAATCGGAGCGCACCCCGGCGCTCGAGGGCCTCGGACTTCGGTGGGCACTCGCATTGGCACTCGAGCACAACGGCGAAAGAGCAGAGGCTTCAGCGGTGCGCAAGATTGTGGCGAAACGCTTGCGAGAGATGGCCCTCACACTCGAGGGGCATCCGGAATTGCGAGACTGCTTCCTCGAGAAGTTCCACAATTTGCACTGAGCCATGAACTGACCAGTCGTTTCGGGTTTGAACATTTCAGGCTACGCGCCAAGCTACGCTCAGGCTACGCGCCATTTTGCAAGCTACCGGCATGAGATTCCATTTTGTTCGAGCGGTCCTGATTCTCGCCTCAGTTTTTGCCCTGGCCGCCTGCGGCGCAGCGACCACGCCAGCCGTGATCACACCGATTGTTGTGCCAGCCGTTGCCATCGTCACGGTCGCGCCAGCCAATCCCAGTCTCGTGATTGGCACGACCCAAGCGATGACCGCCAAAGCCACCGACTCGAGCAGCAATCCGGTCGCGGCATCTGGCTTTTCCTGGACCTCGAGTGACCCGGCGGTTGCCACCATCGACGCGAGCGGACTTGTCACCGCAATCGCGCCCGGTTCGAGCACGATCATTGCCTCGAGTGCCGGTGTGAACGGCCTGACGAAATTGACCGTCACGCCCGTACCGGTTGCACCGGTCATCACCGGCCTGACCGTCACACCCTCGAGCCTGCCCGTCGGTGGTGGATCGGTGACGTTCGCTTGGACCCTGACTGGAACCACTGCCAACTTGTCCATCGATCATGGTGTCGGCGATGTCAGCGGCCTGACGCAAAAAACCGTCAACGTCACCGCGAGCACGAATTTTGTGTTCAGCGCCACGAACGCCGCCGGAACCACCAGCAAGGATGTCTCGGTCTTTGTGCCACCGAGCGAACTTTACGTCCATCCGGTTCTGGGCGATGACACTTTCCCAGGCACGCACGCTCAGCCATTCAGAACGCTGACGCACGCGCTTTCGCTGGTTCAAGCCAAACAGACCGTGATGCTTGCAACTGGAACCTATGGCAACGCTGAAAGCTGGCCGCTCGAGGTTCCCAGTGAGGTCACGGTTCACGCCGCCGACGGTACGGCAATCTTGGATGGTGCGAACGCCTCGAAAGGCCTGAACTTGCAAAACAACGCCAAGCTCGAGAACCTGACGATTCAGCATTTCAAGTCTTCGGTCACGGTCAAGGATGCCACGGTCAGTTTGACGAACCTCAGCCTGATCTCGAATTTTCAAGCCATCGCCCTGAGCGGCAAGGCGCAGGCCACACTGACTGAACTGACCTTCGCCGGAAACGGTACGGGTATGGCGATGCTCGAGAACGCTCAAGCGAGCGTCACAAAATTGAACTTCCAATCGGGCAATGCGGGCATCAAACTCTTCGACAACTCGAGCCTGACCCTAACGGGTGGCGTGTTCAACAACCTCGGGAATGGTTGCAACGCCGAGGCTGGAATTCTGATGACCGGTGCGAGCAGCGCCACGATCAGCGGTGCGACTTGGGATGCCGGAACACAGGCGGCCCTGCAACTCAAAGACAGCGCCAAGGCCACACTGACGGGCAACACCTTCAACGGTCTCAAACCCGACCTGTGCCTGACCCCAGCCAGCGTGATTGCCACCGACTCGAGCACGCTGACGATGACCAACGACACGATCAAGAACGGCACCGGCGCGGGCGTGTCCGTCTCCGGCCTGAGCACGGTGGTCCTGAACGAACTCAGCGTCAAGAACCAAAGCGGCAGCGGCGTGCTCGTCACGGGCGGCACGCTGGCGGTCAACGGTGGCACGTTTAACAACAACCCGACCGGACTCGAGGCGAGTGCTGGCACAACCACGATTATCGGTGCGAGCTTCTCTCAGAACATCAACCTGGGCTTGGATGCCAAAGGCACGGCGATCATTCACGCGCACACCAGCAGCTTCACGCAGAACGGTGTCTTTGGCTTGCGCCTCGCGGTTCCCGCCGATCTCGGCTCGGGCTTTCAACCGGGCTTGAACACGATTCAAGGCAACAGCGACGGTGGTTTGCAAATCCCACTGAGCCTGACCGGTTTTACGGTGAATGCGGTTGGCAACACCTGGAATCCGAACCAACAGGGCGCGGATGCGCAGGGTCAGTACGTCGGCGGTCTGTTCACCGGGCCGACACCGGGACCGAACTTCATCATCACTTTGGGCAATCCGAAACCGAATTTGAATCCGAAAATTCAACTCTAATCCCAACTCTAAAATCTTCTCTTCCCGATTTCGCTCGAGGGTTGGCTTGTCGTCCAATCCTCGAGTCCAACTTCACGAGTCCAACTTCTCAAGTTCAATCGTTCACCCCCGAGACAGGCAGGTACACCATGAGTTCAACTCTGAACCCAGGCCAGAACCCAAGCAACCCCGAAGACTTGCGGCTCGAGCTTCGCCTGACCCCGGTCAGTGCCGATCACGCTTGGCGGGCCACGCTCGAAAGCGCGATCTTCGGACAAGAAATCAGTTTTGAAACACCGCTCGAACTGGCACACTTTCTGGCCCGACTCGGACGGCTCGAGGCTGGCACCGGATTGAAGTAGATCGCGCTCGACGTGTTCGGTTTTCAAGCTCGAGTTCGCAAGCTCGAGGCCCGTCACTCAACGTACAGGCTCAAAGGAGATCACCATGAAATCCCCCCGGATGTTTTTT
>JAYURE010000621.1:0-3821 GCA_043756345.1 Deinococcales bacterium
GCTCGAGAATTACGACGCGGACGGCGCAACCGAAATGCAATTGACGCTGGTTGATCCCAATGGCAAGCGCCGCAACCTGACCATCTCCGAGGACACGCAATGGGCCGGTGACGAAATCAAAGTCACACCTGAAAACCTCGGATCGTGGAAGGTGCTGGTGCGCGTCCTGAAGACCACCAAGCAATTCTCGAACTCGGTCGCGTTCCGATTCAAACTTGACGGCAATCCATTGTTCGCACGACTGCCGGGTTTTGGTGGCCCTCGAGTCCCAGAGGTCGCACCGAAACCCGAGCCGAAACCAGAACCAAAACCAGAACCCAAGCCCGAACCAAAACCAGAAGTCAAGCCCGATCCAAAAGGCACGCTCGAGGTCAGTGCCAAAGCCGAACTTTGCGGAGAGGTGGCCACGGTTGCGCCACGCTTCAGCATCGCGGGCATCGCCTACAACTCGGCGGCACGCATAGAATTCAAACCTGGTGCGTACACGATTGAACCCGCCAAGCTCGAGGGTGCGAGCACCAGCAACGTCAACACGCAAATCAAAGACGGAATGCTCAGCGCGGAAATACTGTCATACACCGTTCAACCAACACTCGAGCTTGAACCAAAACAACTCGAGCTTGAAGTTGGACAAACCGCAACCGTGAAATTCCGTGTCTCGAGTGCGTTTGAACGGGCCTTCATTGCGCGTTTGAACCTCTCACTGCCAGATGGTTTGGTTGCGACTGGACCAGTCACCCGAACCGGTCTTGTTGGTGACGGCAAGCAAGTCGAACTGAGCGTTCCAGTGCGTGCCGTGAGTGCCGGAAGCTCCAAGATTGTCGCCAACCTCGAGCCAAATTGCGCCAACCTGGAATTGCCGGTGCGTGTGCTCGAGCCTGCGAAACTCGCACTCGAAAAAACCGTTGACCGCGAGAACGTCGCGCCGGGTGATCGTGTGACCTTCACGATCAAAGCCAGCAACACGGGCGGCTCGAGCGCCAAAGAAGTTCGTTTGACCGACGTGATGCCCCAAGGTCTCGAGGGCCAGAACCTGGCCGAATCGTTCACGCTCGAGGCAGGAGGATCGCGCAACTTCACGCTCGATGCGGTCGTGACGGCCAAGACGAACACCCAGATCATCAACACCGCGAAACTCGAGTGGAAAGATCAAACCTTGCGCTCGAGTGCGACGGTTAACGTGAAAGTTCCGCCAGCACCAGCCAAATTAATGCTCGAGAAAACCGTCAATAAGAATTTGGTCAAACCCGGCGAGACGGTGGAATTCATTGTCACCGCCAGCAACGTTGGTGGAACCGCAGTTCAGTCTGTGCACGTGAAAGATGTCATCCCAACCGGTTTGACTGGCAAGAATCTCGACGAGACGTTTGTGCTCGAGCCCGGAGCGAAAAAGAAATTCAGTGTTCCAGCCACAGTCAATGTTGACGCGCAAGGCCAGATTATTAATACTGCAAAACTCGAGGGGGACAACCAGCAACTCGAGGCCAGTGCCAGTGTTCGTGTCGAACCATTGCCGGTTGTTGAGAATCCTCAAGGCACATTGCGGATTGCTGCGTTCGCGTCACTTTGCAAAACCCGAGTGCCGTTGAACGACCTCGGCGCGTTGCTGAATGGTCAGCCCGTGCTGTCTGGTCTGACGTTCGCGCCAGGACAGTACACGCTCGAGCCGGTCGCGGTTGCCGGTGCAACTTCGCAAGCTGTTCAAGTCGGCATCAAGAAAGACGAAACCAGTCAAGCCACACTCGAGTACGCGATTCAAATCAAACTCGCGCTCGAGCCAGAAAGACTCGAATTGCAAATGGGGGAGACCCGCACGATCACGGCGCGACTGACCACCGCATTCGCGCAAGCCACTCCAGTCGGCTTGCGCCTCGAGTTGCCCGCTGGTGTTCAAGCACTCGGCCCGATCACTGCAAGCGGTGAAGTCTCGAGCAGCAAACCATTCGAGTTGAGTGTGCAAGTTCGTGCGATGCAAACCGTGAAAGACGGAGTTGTTCGTGCCGTGCTCAATGATGATTGCGCCGTGACCACCTCGAGCTTGAACGTTCTCGAGAACGCATTGCCCGCAGAATTCCGCGAGAGCCGCGTGGTCATACTCGCCCGGACTTACGAAGTTCCAGCCGGTGCGAAACTCGTGCTCGCGGATCGAATTCCAGAGGGTGCAACCTACGTTCCCGGCTCGAGCAGCATGGTGCGCGATTCAAGCTTCCTCGAGCGTTCACCAAACGGTGTGGCCGACCTCGTGCTGCCCGATCCGTTCATGTCCGGTGATCGCCTGTTCTGGGTGCTGCCGAATGCGACTGGCGTGCAAGGCATCACCTACCGACTTGCGCATACAGGTCCATTGGTCATGCCCGTAGACCGCGTTGGGGCCGTACTCGTCCTGCCGAGCCGTGCCGCCTCCGCCGCCCGCGATGGCGTGCGTCTCGAGCCTGCAAGTGCGCTCGGAAAAATGCTTGGTGCTGGCGAATTGCGCTTGCTCGAGGGTGATCCGAGCCTGCTGAAATTGTTGCGCGACGCCCAGCCTGTAACCGATCAACGCCCCGTCGGTGGTCCAGCCAAAACCATTCGTGTTTCTGGCGAACGAATCAGCAACGATCCAAGCGACGCGCCTGTGCTGGTGATCGAAGCCTTCGACGCGCAAGGAAATCCCGCCAACGATGAATTCGTGACGCTCGAGTTCTCGAGCGATCCGATCACGCCAGATGCCGCGCCAGAACTTCCCGGTTATCAGGCCAAGCTCGAGCGCGGTGTGGCCCGAGTGCGCCTGGGAATTCTGTCTGGACGCATTGGTGATGCAACCGTGCCAACCGATTTGGTTGTTGCCGCCCGAATCAGCAACGCGAACGGAACCATTGCCGCAAACGAACGCTTCACGGTTGATTCGTTCAAACCAAACCTCGAGCCGAATGCGCTGCCGGTCAACGCCACGGATCGTCCTTGGGTTGCGGCTGGTCTCGTGAGCCTGCAAGCGAATTTCACGATTGGTGGCACGCCCGCATTCACCTTGCTCGGTGGTGCTCGGGCTTTCGCACGTGGCGAACTCGGCAACGATTTGCTGTTGACCGCCGCGATCAATCAACAGGCCAGCCTCTCTCCCGGCAGCGGCACGCCTTGGGTGCTCGGCGGAGACCTCTTGCCGCCATCGAATCCGTTTGATCGCTTCCCACTGTTCGGTGATGCCTCGAGCACCGGCACCGATGCCCGTTCGAGCGATGGCTTTTACGTGCGCCTCGAGAGCGGTCCGAGCTACATCATGTACGGTCAGATGACGCCCGCGTTCACCGGGCAACTCGCCGCGTACAGTCCGAACTTTAATGGTGCGCAAGGCTTGCTTCGTGCCGCTGGATTCACCGGTAACGGTTTCGTCGCCCTCGTGCCGAATGCCGATCAACGCGCCAAACTTCGCGGCGACGGAACGAGTTTGTACCTCTTGCCGAACGCCCCGATCAAAGCTGGAAGTGAACGCATCGTGATCATCAGTTACGACATCAACGATGGCAACCTCAAACGTGCGAGCCGTCAACTGACCCGTCTTGTCGATTACACACTCGACGAATTGTCCGGCACGATTCAACTCGCACGGCCACTCTCGAGCTTGGATGTGAACGGTGGACCACAGTTCTTGGAGGTTGAATTTGCCAGCGAATCCAGCAGCGCCCCCAGGGAATTGCGTGCCGGTTTGCAGGGCGCAATCGGTACTGATACCGGCTTCCAAATTGTCGGTACAGCCCTCGCCTACGACTTGGACGCCACGCCGGGCGCACTGTTTGGTCTGGCCGCAAATTACCGTTCTGCACAATTGCAATTTGGTCTCGAGA
>JAYURE010000622.1:0-3818 GCA_043756345.1 Deinococcales bacterium
CCGATCAAACTTGTTCACCTCGAGCCGAGTGCCTGTTCAATCGTCGCGCATCCGGGTTCTGGAATTCGCGCCCGAGAAATCATCACTTGGGATTCAGCCGTGACCGTGATCACCGGTCCCGAGGGAGGATTCTCGAATCGTGAAATCGAACTGCTCGAATCTCGAGGTGTAACACAGGTTGGATTGGGGCCACGAATCTTGCGGGCCGAAACCGCACCAATCGCCTTGATCGCCGCGCTGACCGCCGCTGAGAATCTTTAAACCCGAGGGTTCAACCGTCCGAGTACAAATGCCAAAACCACATTGGCTGCGGTAAACACCAACAAGACCGTCGGAATGATCGCGGCGTTCGTTGCCGTTAATGCCGCAATGATTGGCGGGAAGATCACACCACCGAAATTGGCGCTCGCCAAAATCCATGAAGTCATGCTCAGTGAGGCTCGAGTTTGCGATGTGAACCACGACAGGGCGCTCGGAAAGATCGGGCCGGTGAACAGGCCACAGGCGGCATACGCATACGGTGCAAAGACCGGCACGTGCGCCAGTGCCAAACTGAAGCTCATCCCGATCAAGCAAATCAGCACGAGGCTCGAGGCAGGCACGCGCAAACTGATTGGGGCGACTAAAATTCTTGCAACCAGACCACCGAACCAAAACAGTGAACTGAAAAAGGCGGCATCCCTCAAAGGCATTCCAAAGGCATCGTGCAGGTGACGCGGTTCATTTGCGCCAGCACCGACTTCGGCTCCGACGTACAACAAAAACATCATGGCAAAACCGAGAATCCACAACCCGGAAATTTGACTCGAGCCAAACGAATTGGATTGAATCTCGAGTGATGATTTGGGCAACTCGAGTTGACGGGCGGTGAAGGCGAGCGGAATCATCAAACCCGCGACGATGGCAACGAACAAAAATGGCACGCGAAAATTCTCGAGAAAATTCCCGATCAAAATTGGCCCAAGAATCGCGCCGACACTCCAAGCGGCATTGAGCAAACTGACCATTGCCGTACCTCGAGATCCGAAGCCGCTGGCGAACAAGGTGTTGAAATTCAGGACACTGCCGCCGTAGCCGAGACCAGTCAAGAAGGCGCACGCCAACAGCAAGTTCCAACTTGGTGCGAGGCTCAGCCCGAACGTGCCGAGTGTCAAACACAACGCGGCAATCAGCAGCGAGTTGGTTTTGGACAACACTTTCTCGAGCGCACCATTGGCCAGAATCATCACGACGTTGCCAACAAAAAAGGCGCTGAGCAAAAAATTGGCCGTGCCAACATCAACGTTGAAACTCGAGCGAATCGAGAACAAGGCTGGCCCAAACATGGCTTGCAGCAAACCCATCAAAACGAAAGTCACGAAGCCAGCGAAGGTCAAACCGAGCGGCAAATTGGAATCTCGAGATGTCTCGAGGGCATTGGAATTCACCGGGCGAGTATACCGTTGCGACCACGGGCTCGAGCCGTCACGTCTTGTCACGCTCGAGCAGCAAGCCGACGAGAGAGCCAAACAGCAAGCCCCAAAACGCGCTGCCCAATCCGAGCAGTGTCACACCGGATGCGGTGACCAACAGGGCGAAGATGCTCGAGTCTCGGTGGCGCGAATCGTTGAAGGCTCCGGTCAGGCAACTCTGAATGGTCCCCGATAGGGCGAGTCCCGCCATCGCCGCAATCAGCGCGTGAGGCACGGCCAGAAACACCGCGACAATGGTCGCACCGAAAAGTCCGAGTGTGGCTTTGAGAATCCCGGCGGTCAGACCAGCGCCGTATCGCAATTTTGGATCTGGATGCGCCTCCGTTCCATTGGCAATCGCGGCGGTGATCGCGGCGAGCGTCAAACCATGACAGAGCAACGGCGCGAATGCCGCGCTGAGCAAGCCGGTGCTCATCAGAGCGCCTCGAGTTGGCGGTTCGTAACCGTTGGCCCGCATGACCGCGAGGCCCGGCGCATTTTGACTGGCGAGTGCAAGGACCAGCAGGGGAAATCCCAAACCGATCAACGCAGGAATCGAAAACGTTGGCGCAACAAAAATCGGAATCGCAAACTCGAGCTTCACGCCATCAAGATTGAACTTGCCGAGTACTGCGGCGGTCGCAAATCCTGACACGAGTGCCCAAGCCATCGGAACGCGGCTCGAGGTTTTCTTGGCGATCAAAAACACGGCCAGCATCACCAGAATCATGATCGGCTCGAGGGTGATTGAACTGAACAACTCGAGGCCATACTTGAAGAGAATTCCGGCCAGCACCGCAAGGGCCACGTTTTGCGGCACGAGGCGCATGACGCGATCAAACAATCCGGTCGCAGCAAAAAACGCAATCATCAAACCGACGATGATGTATGCGCCCACCGCCTCCTCGAGTTTGTACTGCGAGAGCGAACTGGCGAGCACCGCGAGGCCCGGTGTGCTCCAGGCGGTCAAGACTGGCTGGCGATACCAGAGGCTCAGACCGAAGGAGAGCAGGCCGCTGCCAACGGTGATTGCCCAAACCCAGCTTGAGAGTTGCGCACTCGAAAGGTGCGCCTTTTGCGCCACGTCAAAGGTCAGCACCAGCGAACCGGTGAAGCCGACAATCACGGCGAGCACACCGGCAATCCAGGTACTTGCGGTGAAGGCTCGAGGTAATTCTTGCAAGCGGGCGGACAGGCTGGCGGGTGGTTGAATCATGCGGGCTCCAGTGTTTTTTCGTTGCTCACGATCAGTGCAACACCAATCACGGTCAGTGCGAGACCAACCAACGCGGTCCAACCGAGGCGTTCGCCGAACAAAAAATAAGCCTCAAGCGCGGTCAATGGTGGCACGAGGTAGAACAAACTCGAGACGCGAGCGGCGCTGCCGTGACGAATCATCCACAGCAGCAAGAGGATCGCACCGAGCGAGATTGGGCCGACGAACCAAGCGAGCGTCAGCACGAACGGTATCGTCCATTGGACAACGCGAGTCTCGAAGGTAAAGGCGATGATCAAAAAGACGATGCTCGAGGCGACGTATTGCAGCAGCGTTCCAGTGATCAATGGTGTGCTCGAGCCGAAACGTTTTTGGTAAACCGTGCCGACGGTACTCGAGAGCAATGCCACAATGCAGGCAATTATTCCGAGCGGTTGGACTTGATCGAATCCCGTCATTTTTTCGGCGATGGCGAACATCACGCCGATAAAACCGCAGGCGAGGCCGAACCATTGCCGCGCAGTGACTTGCTCACCCAAAGCTCGAGCGGCGAGGCTCGAGGTCAGGACGGGTTGCAGGTTGACGATGATGGCGCTCAGGCCAGCGGGCACACCGAGTTTGATCCCGAAAAAGACACCGCCGAGGTAGCCTGCGTGCAGCAGCAATCCGGCGATGGCGGCATGAAATGCTTGCGTCATGTTAGGAAAGCGTTCGCGTAAAATCAGGGCGAGCAGCAACAAAGCAAGCATGGCCAGCAGCAGTCGAATCGAAAGAAACGTGAACGGTTCAGCATACGGCAATCCAAATTTCGCGCCGACATACCCGGTGCTCCAGAGCAGCACGAACAGCACTGGCGAAAACACTGTAAATCTGTTCACGGTGCGCTCCAACGCTCGAGGGCGCGTTGCCAATGCAACTCAAATTCGGACTTGGCGAACGTGGCATCAGAAGAATCCAAACCAGACTCGAGCGCCTGAATGATCCGTTCATGCTCGAGGACACTCTCGAGCGCCGCAGGCCCACCGCGCCAGTAGGTGATCTCGAGCCGGATGTGATTGGTTTTCAGTGCGGCGATGATGCTGGCAAGTTCTGGATTCGCATTTCGACCCTCGAGCATGAACGGATCATTCAGGCGCTCGAGTCTGGTTTGG
>JAYURE010000623.1:0-3790 GCA_043756345.1 Deinococcales bacterium
TTCGCCGAATTTCGCGCCACCTTCGGCGGCATGTTCGTGGTCATGGGTTTGATTCCACTGCTGACCAACGAACCGCTCACCTACTTCATGGCTGGCCTCGTCTGGCTCGGAGCCGCCGCCGGTCGTGTCGTCTCAATCATTTTGGATAAGGGATTCAACGAACCCAAAAACGTTGGCGGGGTCGCCTTTGAAGCCGCCTTCGGTCTTTTGCTACTCGCAGGCTCGAGCCTGATCTGGCCACGCTGAACAGTAAGAAACCCGCAATCTCGAGCCGACTACAATCCGCTCATGGTCCGCCGCTCGAGCGTTCAATCCACGGTTCCGCCCATTGTTATCGCGGTCTTCGTGACCATCATTGGGCTTGTTGGCGTGCTGCGCGTGATCTTAGATGACACGATACAAAAACTCGAGGCCCACAAGAACGCCTGAACACTCAAGCTCGAGGTTACAGCATCAATTCGTAAGCCACCTCTGGCAGCTTGACGCCACGCAGCACTTCAACCCGATGGTCCACAAGCTTGCAACCTGAATGCTTGTAAAAACCTTGCGCCAGAATGTTCGACTCGAGCACCCAAACGACCATCGATTCCCAATTTCGAGCCTGCCCGAACTCGAGCACCGCATTCCACAACGCCCGCCCGAGCCCTCGATGCTGATGCGAGTTGAGCAAATACAACGTGTACAATTCGCCATCGGCCTGCAAGAAATCTTGAGCCGCACCGCACGAGGCGAAACCAACCACGACATCATTCTCGAGCGCCACAAAAATCCCATGCGGTTGATCAAAAGTTCGATCCCACTGCGCGACCCGAGATTCCAACGTGATCGCATCCAGAATTTCCGTCGGCACAAGTCCCGTGTACGTCTCGAGCCAGGACTGCACATGCACCCGAGCCAAACCCGGAATGTCTTCTCGAGTGGCAGATCGAATCATAAAGACCGAATCATAAAGACCGAATCATTCCTGATCCTGCGCCTGTTTTAATTCCAGCATCCTGAGTTCCAGCATCGCCACATCGGCCAAATCCTGTGGCCGACCCGCGTACTTTTTCATCACGATCAAATCCTCGAGCGACACGACCTTCAACGTCACACCAGACAATTGCGCCGTGATCGCCCGGTCGTAACAAGCGGCAAATTTCGGCCAACGAACACCGGTCAAAATACCAATGGCCCAACCATCACCGGCCAAATGTACAATGTTGTCCTCACGCGAAAGCTTCTCGAGCGAGAACGTTCCGACCGCACCAAAATCGGTTAAGGCCGCAAAGACCCGAGTCGCGTTTTCGGGGCTGGCCTCGACCCAAAAATCAATGTCTTTGGTGTTGCGCACATGCCCGAACGCCGCGACCGCATACGCACCAATCAACATTGCCTTCACGCCGTGATGATCGAACAAACGGGCCATCTCGAGAAATTTTCCGTTTAGATTCTCGGCCAACATGCCCGTGCCTCCAGAGGGATTCGAGTTTGCCGTTAACGCCCGCAACAATGGCTCGGAGCGGATGCGCTCGAGCAACTGCCAATTCTGTTCGGGTGTGCCGGGTTCAAATTCGACCGGCTGCTCGCCCAATGCGAAGACTTGAACCTGAACGCTCATTCCTCAACCACGCCCAAAACGACGCTGACACCCTCGTAAATATTGGCCAGTTTTAACGTCACTTTCGGACAGGTCAACTCGAGCAGCGCATCGTCACCCTCGAGCCGTTCGTACTCCCATTTCGTGTTCGTCACCCGGCGGAAAACCTCGAGTTTGCGCCGCGTCGGTGTGACCAGCACGTAGGTTTCCAAACTGGAGAGCGTCTGATAATCCTCGAATTTTAGGCCGCGATCAAACTTCTCGGTGCTTGGCGAAAGCACTTCCACAATCAGGCACGGAGCCGTGATGTACTCGAGATCGTCATTGATTTTTTCACAGGTGAACGCCAAATCCGGGTAGTAATACATCCTCGAGCCATCGACCCGAACTTTGATATCGTTCGCCAACGCCTCACAACCAGCCTGAGCAACCTGGGACAACAACAGCAACAAATTGCGTCCAACTCGAGTGTGCCGGTTCTTCGCGCCAGCCATCGCCCAAACCTGACCATCACGAAACTCGTGACGGTCCGGGCTGGAACGTTCAAACTCGAGGTATTCTTCGGCGGTCATCTGATGAAAACGTTCAGGTTGAGCCATGCGTCAGTTTACTCGAGATTCAAACGATTATTCTTCAGCGCCGGAGAATCCCACAGGCGCTCCGATGCTCACGACGAAAACGTTCAATTGATTGCTTTCGTAGGCTTCGACCAAATCAGCTTTGGCAACCTCTGCAACTTGTTCGACCAGCATTTCTTCGGCTGGGAACAACCAAACAAATCCTTGCCGTTCTTTGGCGAGCGCCGCCCATTGCGCATCGACCAGATACGAAAGCAAGACCTGCTCGTGATTGCTGATCGAAAGGAAAACGCCATCGGGCCGATCCTCGAGCATCGCATACGCATCCGTGGCGGAGATGTAAAACAAGGCATCACCTTCGTAAGCGTGCCTGAACAAATCATCCAGCATCGCAAAATTCTCAAGCTGCATTTCCTGCTCGAACGAACTCGCCAGAAAAGCGGACTCCTCACCATCCGGGTCAGGTCCGAGCCAGAACAAGCAATTCAATTCTTCCATAAAGCCTCCTCCATGAATCAAGGCTACTCGAGATTGACTGGAGCGAAATGTTCAACCGTCGGGAACGGATCGTAAAAATGATGCAGCAACGCACGCCATTCCTGATACTCCGGCGATTGCCGAAATCCAACTGTGTGATCCTCGAGCGTTTCCCAATTGACCAGCAGCAAGTAACCGTTTGGTCGCTCGAGACAGCGTTGCAATTGCAGGTGAATGAAACCGTTCATGCTCGAGATGATTTTGGAAGCCTGTTTGAAGGCAAACTCGAAATCGGATTCTCGGCCCGGAATCACATTCAGCATCGCCACCTCGAGCACGGATTCTTCGGTGTTGCGAAGTTGAGCACGTTTGAAAGCCTCGAACTCGAATGGTGAAATAAATTCGGCCAGAGGTTCGATCAAACTCGAGAACACTTTCAAGAATTCGGGTTTGTCACGGTCATTGCCGAGCACCACAAACAAACGATACGAGTCCGACTCGAGACTGCGCATCAATTCGTGCGAAATGAATCCTGAAATGTTGTTCAACGATTCGGCACAGGTTTCAAAAAGTTGCTCAAACTCAACTCGAGCATCACTCAAAACCGAGAAAGTTGCCACTTCAAAAATCATGCTGGAACTTTCTCGAGTGCGAAATCCACTGCCGCAACTGCATGAATCGTCGTCGTGTCAAACACCGGCACGCTCGAGTCTTCCTGCCCAACCAAGAGCATGATTTCGGTGCAACCAAAAATGATTCCTTCGCAACCTTTGGCGATCAAATCTTGCATGATTCGCACGTACTCGAGCTTGGAAGCTTGCTCAATTTTTCCCGCGCAGAGTTCGTCGTAAATCACGCGATGCACAATGTCACGGTCGGCTTTTTCTGGCACGATCACCTCGAGACCGTACTTTTCACTCAAGCGTCCTTTGTAAAAATCTTGTTCCATCGTGAAGCCCGTACCGAGCAACCCAATCTTGTTCATCCCTCGAGTCTTGATCTTCTCGGCGGTCGCGTCGGCAATGTGGATCAACGGAATGCTGACCGCGTTCTCGATCCAGCTTGAGAGTTTGTGCATCGTGTTCGTGCAAAGCACCACGCAATCTGCACCGCCACATTCGAGCCGAAGTGCCGCATCCTCGAGAATCTTGCCCAA
>JAYURE010000624.1:0-3790 GCA_043756345.1 Deinococcales bacterium
CGTTTGCCAAGCATCCGGCAATCAAGCCAACCAGTACGCCCGCGATGTCAGATCAGTAAGCTCGAGCGGGCGAAGCATGCGTCTTGACCCTACAGCAGCACCTTCTTGATCCCACAGCGGCACCTTTCGGGCCTGGATCGCTTGGGTCGCCTCGCCCCTACAAGAATCTATTCGTCTTCGCTCGAGTATGGTTCTCGATCCGCTTCGTGGATCACGGTGTATTCGCCCCACTCCATGAAGTTGTAATACTTTTCCATGGCTCTGGAGTAACTCGAGGCGAAGACCGTCCAGATCAGTTCGGCATTCGCTCCGAATGTGGCTCGAGCGGTGTCACCTTTGGGTCCAGCACGACAAAAGGTGTGTTCGTAACCCGATTCGGATTCTTCGCGCCAGAGTTCATGCTCGAGCATCGTGGGTTTGTTGATCATTTCTGGCCCGTCACGATCTGCCCGTCACGAGTTCACCGTCTCGAGAATGGAGGCGCGTTTTTCGACGAAGCGGCGCACGTAATCGTCCGCTGGATTCGATAGGATTTCTTTGGGTGCGCCGACCTGCACCAACTTGCCATCTTTGAGAATCGCTATCTCACTGCCGATCCGCAACGCCTCGTCCAAATCGTGCGTGATGAAGACAATCGTTTTTTTCAAACTGGTTTGCAACTCGAGCAATTGATCCTGCATTTCGGATCGGATCAACGGATCGAGCGCACTGAAGGCTTCGTCCATCAGGATCACATCGGTATTCGCGGCGAGTGCTCGGGCCAGTCCGACACGTTGTTTCATGCCGCCCGAAAGTTCGTCCGGGTATTTTTGCTCGTAACCCTTCAAGCCGACTTTCTCGAGCCATTCGGTTGCGGTTTGCAATGCGCTGGCCTGCGGCTCACCACGGGTCAACAATGCGAACGCGGCATTCTCGAGCGCGGTTTTGTGTGGCATCAATCCGAAGCCCTGAAAAACCATGCTGATTTTGCTGCGGCGCAATTCGCGCAAGCCAGACTCGTCAAGTTTGGCGACATCGACGCCATCCATGATGATCTCGCCGGAGGTCGGTTGAATCAAACCGTTGAAATGCCGAACCAGCGTGCTCTTGCCCGAACCGGACAAGCCCATGATCACAAAAATCTTGCCCGACCCAACGTGCAATGAAACGTCGTTCAGTCCAACCGTGCAGTTCGTTTTGGCGAGCACATCGTCTTTGCTCGAGCCGCCTTGAACCATCTCGAACGCAACTTTTTCTTTGGTTCCAAAAATCTTGAAAACATTTTTAACTTCGATGTTCACGGGCTGCCCCAGGCTTGCAACTGACGGGCGATGCGTTGGGCGGTACTTTGGGCCGTGATTTGAGCCGGAACTCGAGCCATATTTTGCTTCATGATTTCCTCGCTTGTTTGCGTCGTTCACGGTCATCCATGCCGTACCCCTGCGTGATCCGATCAATGACGATGGCGAGCAGCACAATCGCCAGCCCGCCCTGAATGCCGACACCGATTTTCAAATTGCTGATGCCGTCCAAAACCGTTTCGCCCAAACCTCGAGCACCGACCAGACTGGCGAACGCGACCATTGCGAGCGACATCAGCACGGTTTGGTTCACGCCCGCCATGATGCTGGGTCTGGCGAGTGGCAATTGCACATTCAAGAGAAGTTGTCTCGAGGTCACACCGAAGGCTTTGGCGGCCTCGATCACTTCCGGGTCCACCTGACGAATGCCCAGGTTGGTCAAACGAATCACGGGTGCGAGCGCATACACCACACTGGCTACAATCGCTGGAACCTGCCCAAGCCCGAGCAAAAACACGCCCGGAATCAAGTAGACGAATGGCGGAATCGTTTGTGCCACATCCAAAATCGGCAATGTGATCGTTTCGAGGATTTTGCTTCTCGAGACCAGAATGCCGAGGGGAATCCCAATCGCAATGCACAGCACGGTGGAAACGGTGACTATCGCCATGCTTGACATCAGCTTGTCCCACAATCCCATCGCGCCGATGAAGTAAATAAATCCGACATAAACGAGGCTCGGCAACCAACGTCGGGTTGCTCCGAATGCGAGTGCGCCGACCATGATCAGGAACGCCCACGGCGGCAACCAATGCAGGAAGCGATCCAATGGCACGAGAAAACCTTGCAGCAATCCGAGTTTGATTGCCTCGAAAATTGCGCCGTACTGTCGGACAAACCCGGCGAAGGCGGGATCGACACCATCAAAGTTGATCGTTGGGAACATGCGGGCCTCTGTTGATTCGTGCTTCTGTCTGAGTCTGTGACTCGAGGCTGAAATGCTGGTGCTCGAGCGGTGCTTGAATCCTAACGCTTGCGGGATGGAAAAGGGCGCAGCATGCTGCGCCCCTACGAATCTCTGCTCGAGGTTTACTTCAGGCTGTCTTGGATTTTCTTGGCGGCATCTGGCGAAACCCATTTGGTCCAGGTTGCGCCCTGTTCTTTCAAGTATTCCTTGGCGATCACGGCTGGAGCTTTTTTGGTTTCGCTGATCTCGGAGATGATTTTGTTGAATCCGGCGAGCGAGTATTGAACTTTGCTCATCACGGCAACGATGGCGTCGGTGTCGGCGATGTCGGTGGTGACACCAAATTTCAGGTCGGTGCTTGGCGCGGCGCTACCACATGGTTTGGTGTTGGTCAGGTCTTTGATCGTTTTCCAGCAGGCTTCGTTGTACTTGGGTTCCTCGAGGCGGGTGAAATCGTACTTGCCCAAGAATCCGGTTGGAGCCCAGTAGTAGAACAGGATCGGTTGACCCTTTTCGTATGAACCGGCAATTGCGGCATCGAGGCCCGCGCCGTTGCCTGGTTTGAAATTCACGAAGCTTTTGTCCAGACCATACGCGAGGAGTTTTTGGCCGTTGTCTTTTTCGCAACTCCATCCGACCGGGCAGTTGTACAAACGGCCCATGGCGGGGTTCTCGTCGTCTTTGAAGATCGCTTTGTAATTGCCGAGGTCGCTGACGGATTTCAGGTCTGGCGTGGTCGCTTTGATGTTGCGTTTGGCATCGCCTTTGATCATGTAGGTCGGCACGAACCAACCTTCAATCGTGCCACCATTCAGGATGTCACCGACGAGTTTGACTTTCTTTTCGGCGAGACCTTTCTTGATGATCTCGCTGTAACCAACCCACTGTTCGGCCCAGACGTTGACTTCTCCGGCGAGCATTGCGGTTTCGGTGATGGCGGTGCTACCCGGAATGACTTCGGTTTTGCAGCCGTAGCCTTTCTCGAGGATGTAGCGGACGAGTTCGGTGGTGAACTGCCCGGATTCCCAGGTGATGCCCGCGAATTTCACGGTTTTGCCGCTGGCGCAGTAGGCGCTTGTGGCGGCACCTTGTCCGAATGAGTTCGCGCCGATGACGAGAGCGCCGCCGAGCACCAGGCTTGAGAGAGCAATTTTCTTCAACATGGTTTCCCCTTTTTCCCTGAACAGCCAAGATTGCGGTTCTCCCCGAATGCCGGGGCCGTGCGTGGATTAAATTTCCGGAAGGTTGCTGTGGAAGTCTAAGGCGCTTTTCTCGAGATGAATAGTGTTCTCAAGTACGAGATACGGTCTGATTGGGCTGTTGGTTCAGATGACGTTGATGCTCAAGCATCTTAGGCTCGAGGTTGGGCAGAAGGGTGAAAGAAATTCTCGAGGCGTTCATTTTACGCTCCAATCAGAATTTTGCAAGTCTTTTGCGTCAACGGCCAGGGCTTACGCATATGAGACTGGAGTTCAAAAAAATTCCCTTTGTAGGGTGGGCTCGGCCCACCGGTTTTGTGCAAAAGGTGGGCACAGCCCACCCT
>JAYURE010000625.1:0-3790 GCA_043756345.1 Deinococcales bacterium
GCACGACACCCAAGAACCAACCTTGGTATTTCGCAGCGTTCGGGTTGCGTTGCAGAAAAGTTCCAACCTGTCCGCTGAACGCCCCGAGCAAAATGTTGAACAGCACGCCAGCGATGGTCAGGCTGAAACCGAGAATCAGGATTTGTATTGACACGTTGCCGTTTTGAGTTTTCACAAATTGCGGCAGGAAGACCATGTAGAAAAGAAGCGCTTTCGGATTTAAGAGATTGTTGATCGTGGCACGTCGAACGATGTTGGTGAACGAATCGTTTTGCCGCTCGAGCATGCCGATTCCGCCCGGATGTCGAATCGCGTTGATGGCGAGCCAGACAAGGTAGATCGCACCTGCATAACGCAGGATGTCAAAAGATGGCGGCCATGCCGCGATCAGTGCCGTGATGCCGGTGGCAGTCAGAACCGTGAAGATCACATCGGCCAGTCCAATGCCAAGGGCAGACGCAAAGCCGCCACGAACACCATGCGCAATGCCATGTGAAAGCACGAAGGCCATGTTGGGTCCGGGCGATAAAAACAGTGTCAGCACAGCCAGAAAAAACAATCCGTAGGTGGTGGGTTCAATCATGGTGCTCCAATCTCGAGATCAGGTTTTACGTTCATGCGCTGGAATCAAATTTGGTCATGTAGCGGTCTGGATTCTCGAGGGCGGCAAATCCGAATTGCGCGTAGAGTCCGTGCGCATCGCGTGTGGCAAGTATCCAGCGGCGCAAGCCCTGCAAGTCTGGATGCTCGAGGATGGTTTGGACAAGCCACTTGCCCAGTCCGTGACCTTGGTGAGATTCGAGGATGAAGACATCGGCCAGGTACGCGAAAGTCGCATGATCGCTGACGACTCGAGCGAATCCGATTTGCGTTTCGTTCTCGTACACTCCAAAGCACAGCGAATGTTTCAGCGATTTTTCAATTACGGCTCGAGGGCGTTGGTTGGACCAGTAGGCTCGAGCGAGGTATTCGACAATCACCTCAAGTTGCAAGCGTTTAGGTTCGTCTGAAATCGTGAAGCGGTCTCGCGTCCAGTTCATTGTGCGATCTCGATCAGGAAGCTGGCTTCAACTTCGGTGGTGATGTTCATGGGCAAAACGGCGCAGCCGAAAGAACTTCGCGGCGGCGCTGGCAGATGCTCGAAGACTTCGACGATCAGTTCGGACGCACCGTTGGCGACGGTGTGAACATCGAAAAAATCTGGATGCGCACTGACCATCACCAGCAGGCGAACACAGCCAATCACCCGTGACAGGTCTCCGTCGCAGGCGATCTCGAGGTGCGCCAGAACGTTCAACATGGATGTTCTGGCCGAGGCGTATCCTTCCTCGAAGGTCCGGTCCGTACCCAGTCTGCCAAAGTATTTTGGGACTCCGTTCTCGTAGGGTGGTTGACCGGCAATCGTTATCAAACCATTGTGATTGTGAAACGGAGAATAGACGGCGGGCGGAACAGATGGCTTGGGCAGGACGATGCCAAGGGTTTTTAATCGTTGCGAAATTCGGTTCATGGTTTCCTCCAAACGGTTCAGGATTTTTTGAAACTAGAATCTCGAGGCGCATCGAAGTTCGTTCACTTCCTCGAGACGAGCACGAGTCCGATCAGGCACAGTGCAGCGCCGAATAGGTTGGTTGTCGTCAATTTTTCTTTGAAGAAGAACACGCCAATCGGAATGGCGAGCATGGCGACGCTGATGTTGGCGATCAATCCGGTCAGGCTGATTTGACCTCCGGCCCGCACTGCGAGAATCCAGGCGAGTTCGATGCCGACGACGCTGACGGCGAGGAGCAGCACCGGCCAGGTCATGCCGCGCAATCCCTCGAGCAAGGTTTTTTCGCGTTGATCAAAAAGTGCGAATCCCAAACAGACGATCAAGGCGAGTCCGTAGACGGCAGTCAGCAAATGCCACGGACTGAGGTTCGGCAAGAGTTTTTGCGAAATCTGGTAGGCGAGGATGCTCGAGATCAGCAGGCCCAGCGCAAGAAAGTATGGACTCATTTGGCTACGCTCATTCCGGTACGTGCCATTCTTGAGAGGGTGATCGAAGCGAGCACAATCGCGGCGGCAAAAATCGTTTGCCAATGAATCGTCTCGTGCAAAATCAGTGCGGCCCAAGTGATCGAAAGGATCGGTTGAACCAATTGCAGTTGGCTCGAGCGTGCAATTCCGGCGAGCGCCATGCCGCGATACCAGGCGAAGAAACCGAGGTACATGCTGAAGGCGCTGACGTAAGCGAAACTCAACCAGGCTGAGATCGAGATCGTCTCGAGGTGTGCGGGAATGTTCAGCAGCACCGGCACGATCAGGAACGGGCTGGAGAAAACGAGCGCCCAGGAGATCACCCTCCAACCCTCGAGTTCGCGTGAGAGCCTGCCACCTTCGGTGTAACCCATCGCACCGAGGATCACGGCGAGCAGCAGGTACAAATCTTCGAGTTGTGGTTTGCCCGCGCCCTCAACGATGGCGAAGACGAGGATGCCAGTCACGCCGAGCAGCACCGCGACCCAGAACAGCGGTGTGGTGCGTTCACCGGTGCGGATCACGCCGAACGCAGCGGTCATGGCGGGCAGCAGGCCGACGATGACTACACCATGAATCGCGGGCACGTGTTGCAAGGCCGCACTGGTGAAGATCGGAAAACCGACCACGACCCCGAGCGCGGTCACAATCAGCGGAATCCAGTGCCTGCGTTCGGGCAGGCGTTCACCTCGAGCCACAAGCACGATGATGGCGAGGACTGTGGCGACCAGGGCGCGGCCCAATCCGACGAAAGTGCTGCCGAGTTCTGGCACGGCGATGCGGGTGAATGGCAAGGAGAAGCTGAAGGCCAGAATCCCGAGTCCTGCCATGACCAGTCCCTCGAGTTCGTGGCCCTTTCCGGTGATGGGCGTTACTGTGCTCGAAGGAATAACGTTACTCTCTAGCTTCATAGTATATGATAACACCATGCAAGCCGGTGCGTCCAATCCAAGTGGCAATCCAACTGGCAATCCAAACGCCATTTATCGGCTAATCGAGCATCTAGAGCACGATGTGATCGCGGTCACAGCCAGCGGTGATCGGTTGCCTAGCGTGCGTGATCTGGTCAAGCGTTATCAAGTTTCACCCGTAACCGTCTCTCGGGCCTTAACAGAATTGACGCGACGCGGCCTGATCGTGACGCGCCCAGGAAATGGAACTTTCGTCGCTCGAGCGGCAGATTCATCCCCAAGCAATGCAAACGAACGTGATCTCGCCTGGCAAAGCGTCGCTTTGGGCGCTCGAGCGTTCGTGCCAGAAGAAATGCAAGCACCATTGCTGGCACCTCGGGCCGGATTGTTGCCGTTGGGCACCGGCTACCCGGATTCGTCGTTGCTGCCACACCGTGAACTTGAACGGGCGATGTTGCGGGCGGCAAAACGTCCCGAACTCTGGGCGCGAGTGCCAGTCGAAGGGCTCGAGGCGTTGCGTACCTGGTTCGCGCAAGAATTGGGATCTGATGCTCGGGCCGAGGATGTGCTGATCGTGCCGGGCGGTCAGGCGGCGGTTTCGACCACCTTGCGGGCAATCATCGCTCCGGGCGAGGCAGTCTTGTTTGAAAGCCCGACTTATTTTGGTGCGCTGGCGGTGGCACAATCGGCTGGGCTTCGGGCGATTCCGGTTCCAACTGACGCGGACGGCATCCGACCGGATTTGCTCGAGGTGGCATTCAAAACCTCAAACGCCAAAGCCTTGTATTTGCAACCGCTGTATGCGAATCCGACCGGCGCGGTACTCGAGGCTTCACGTCGCGCCCAAGTGCTCGAGATTG
>JAYURE010000626.1:0-3782 GCA_043756345.1 Deinococcales bacterium
GAGTTGTTCGGCCAGATCAGCGTCGCGCAGTTTCTCGCCTGGTTCGAGCGTGCCGGTGATGATCCAATCGCGCAAACGCGAGTAGACATCATCCCGCATCAAGGATTTCTCGAGCTTGTTGGCCGCGAGTGGAATTGGCACAAAAGTAATATATCACATATCAATTTGGACTTGTGGGCTAAGCGCGGCACAAACCAACAAACCGGCTATACTCGAGCATTCACAACCAGTACCGACAGACCCAACGGAGGCAAACCATGTTTCAACCTGATCTGCTCAAAGACAAAGTGATTCTCGTGACCGGCGGCGGCACCGGCCTGGGTCGTTCAATGGTCGAACGCTTTCTGGAACTTGGTGCGAAGGTGGCGATCACGTCACGGCGCAAAGAAATGCTCGAGACGGTCGCGGCAGAATTGCGCGAAAAAACCGATGGCGAGGTCTTCACGACCGGCGTGGACGTGCGCGATCCAGAGGCCGTGACACGCATGATCGATGAAGTCTCGAGCCATTACGGTCAGATCGATGTGTTGTTGAACAACGCTGCTGGGAATTTCATTTCACCGACCGAACGCCTCTCGCATCGGGCTGTGGATGCGGTGCTCGGAATCGTTTTACATGGCACGTTTTACTGCACGCTCGAGGTCGGCAAACGCTGGATTGCGGCAGGACATAAAGGCGTTGTGCTCAACATTGCCACGACGTATGCGCTTCAAGGTTCGGGGTACGTTGTACCCTCTGCCGCCGCCAAAGCGGGCGTGGTCAGCATGACGAAATCCCTCGCCTCCGAATGGGGCAAGTACGGGATTCGCCTGAACGCCATCGCACCGGGGCCATTCCCAACCGAGGGCGCATGGAGTCGCCTGATGCCGAGCAAAGAAATCGAACAACTCTTCAACGACCGAATCCCATTAAAACGCCACGGCGATCACCTCGAGCTTGCGAACCTCGCAGCATTTCTGGTCTCAGATGGCGCGGCGTACATCACCGGGGATTTGATCTCGATTGATGGCGGCGAAACGGTCTGGGGCGCAGGTGAATTCAACGTGCTGGATAAGGTCACACCGGCACAGTGGGACGCGCTCGAGGCGATGCGTAAAAAATAAGGCACAAGAAGTGATGCTCGCACGGCGGGGTAGACTCGAGCGATGCCTGCCCCCAAATCCCCCCGAAAACAAGTCATTGTCCACACCGACGGTTCGTGTCTCGGCAACCCAGGCCCTGGCGGTTGGGCCGCCATCCTCGAGTACGCCATGCAGGACGGCAGCAGCAAAACCCTCGAGCTATCGGGCCGTGAAGAAAACACCACCAACAACCGCATGGAATTGACCGGCGCGATCAAAGCACTCGAGGTTTTAAAGCAAGCCTGCGATGTCGTGATCGTCACGGATTCCAAATACGTGCAACATGCGTTCACCAAAAACTGGCTTGCGGGCTGGCAACGCAACGGCTGGAAAACCGCCAGCAAAGAACCCGTCAAAAACCGTGAACTCTGGGAAAAATTGCTCGAGTTGACCCAAATTCATGTTGTCACCTGGGACTGGACCAAAGGGCACGCCGGACACGACCTGAATGAACGCTGCGACCGGCTGGCCAACGCACAAGCCCGAGGAACATCGGCCCAACCAGGATGAATCGTGTGGCAAACCGGCTTGACACGTCTCGAGCCCTCTGTTACGGTCGTTTGGTTGTATGCCGCTCTAGCTCAATCCGGTAGAGCACCCGATTTGTAATCGGAAGGTTGTCGGTTCGATTCCGATGGGCGGCTCCAAGAGAAAACCCCGTGAGAGACGGGGTTCTTTCATTTTCACTCTTCGGGGGAAATCGGTCAAAAAGGCCATTTCGCCACCACAGTGCCACCACTGGCTTTTTTATCCCCTCAATTCAAAGCCGTAGGAACACTCGAGGAGACCACAACCGGCACGCTCGAGGGGGCTGTCCCGAGGAACGCTTCAATCCCGATTGCAGCCTCTCGTTTTTGGTCATCGAACAAATGCGCGTAAGTTTTGAGCGTGAACCCGATGCTGGTATGGCCCAGGCGATCAGAGACCACTTTCGGGCTGATGTTGCGCCGGATCAAGACTGAGGCGTGCGTGTGCCGGAGTCCGTGAAGGTTCAAGTCAGACACGACCATGCGTTTCTTCAGATCAGGATTCTCGAGCAGCAACCGCGCCACCGTGTCGGTCGTCAGGCTCGAGGCTTGATCGATCAGTTCGGCATCCTTCCAACCTTGAACGATCACACGGGCCTGTAATTGTTTGAAGACCGTGCGCAGGTTCGCGTAATTCGTGACCGTGCCAACCTCGGATGCAAACACGAGATCCATCGCTGCCCATCCCTCTTGTGCGCCATGGCGTTCTTTGGCTTGGCGTTCCCGGTGTTGCTCGAGGATAACGAGGGTATCCGGTGAGATGCTGATTTTGCGACGGCTCGCTTTGGACTTCGGCGTGCCAAGCACCATGTTCCCATTCACCACGACAGCGGCCTGTGTGACGCTCAAGAGGCTCGAGGTCACATCAACGTCTGCCCATCGCAGCCCGAGCAATTCGCCTGACCTCAAACCGGTCATGAGGGCCACGTAGAACACGGCGTAATGCCGGTGCGATTGTGCAACCCCGAGGAACCGTCCGGCCTCTTCTGCTGTCCAGAATCGCACATCAGAATCCCCATCGTCAGGGAGGGCAGGTGCTCGGACTGCGAGGCAAACGTTACGCGGCAAAATCTCCCAGCGCACAGCCTGATTCAACGCGAGGGACAGAATTCCACGGGCGCGTCTGGTCTCAATGATTGTCGAACTGGTCTTGATGCTGGTCAGTGCGTTCTGAACATCCAACGGACGCAGCTTCTCGAGCTTGAACTTTCCGAGCACCGGCACGATGCGGCGGTTAACCAACCTCGAGTATTCAGCGTGCGTTTTGGGTTTCGTTCCATCGCTTGATTTGAACGCCAGCCATTTCACCAAGTATTCAGCAAGGGTGAGTTTCGCATCACCTGAGACCATGCCGGTGTTCCGGGCATTCTTGATGGTCTCCATCTTTTCGCGCACACTGGCTTCAGTCTTGCCTGAAACCCATCGCCGGTCTTCTTTTCCGTCTGGTTTGAAGCCGACACGCACAGCACCCTTGTAGCCGATAACCTTACCGTTCGCATCGAGGCGTTTTGAGATTGTGCCTTCACCATCTGCGCGTTTTAGGACTTTGGCTTTACGGGGCATCGTTACTTCTCCTCTTCGATCATCTCGAGTTTGATTCTCACGCCCAGGAACTCGAGCAGGTCTTTCCCCATGCCGGTGAGTACGCCTGACCGTCCGTTAAAGATCGGGTTCACGTTTTGCCGTGTGGTGTTCTTGTGGTCTGCAAAATCTTTTTGTGTGATGCCTTTAACTCGCATCACGTAGGCGATTTCGTCCAGTATTTGTTGCTCCATTGTTCGTTTCACCCCTTTACTCTAGCAATTGTAAACCCTGAGTATGTACTAAGTCAAGTTTTAGTCTTGACAGGTAAAGATTTAAGGTTTACTATACAGATACCAAAACGCCCGCCCTGAAGAGAAAGGCGTTTCGGAATCCAGAAGTGAAGGATCAATCGAATGATAAACCAAATCCTCCTACAAGCCCTTTCCGACCTTGCAGCGCACCAAGGATTGACAGCAAGCCAAGCGGCTGCACGTTGCATCCTGACCGGCAAAATCCCAACCGCACCGGCCTACAGCAATGACGTGGTGAACGCATACCAGAAGCTCGAGACCGCCCAGGTGCGCGGCAATCACTGGCAACTCGAAGAAGC
>JAYURE010000627.1:0-10817 GCA_043756345.1 Deinococcales bacterium
ACCCTGACTTGAACCCTGACACAACGCATTCCTTTAAGGCTCGGGCCTACCGAGAATTGACTCGATCAGACCCGCTTGGAGATGAACTCGGTTGAAGACACTCACCCACATCAAGATTGCTCGAGCATCCTTTTCAAATCACGAGACCGGTGATCGAATCGCAATTCACGGCCCGCTCGAGATCCGATCCAGCGAAAACGTGCAGCGATGAACGCCATCGCTAAGCACCGCTCGAGTCTGGGCTGGTTGACTGGACTGTGCATCACCATTGCCGCAATCTCGAGCATCTGGGTCAATGCGCACAGCGTCGCCCAGGTACAAACCACCAAGTATTTCGCACCTGAAACCGTCAACCTGCTCGTTGGCCGTGCCGCGAGTGGAACACCCGGATTTGTGGTCGGTGACACGCTCAATTACATCATCGAGTTCACACCCGTGGCAAACTCGGCGACGGTTGGTGCTGGCGGTTACATCACCGATTACATCCCTTCTGGGACTGAAGTCGTTGGAGCTTCGATTGTGCAACCCGACGGATCGGGCGGATATTCTGCAACCTCGCCGGACCTGCCCGGAACGATCAGCAACGGCTGGGGCGCGGGGCGCGGCCAACGAACGTTCGACATCGATTGGACCGGATTGGCATCCATCGATGCGGCAACCCGAGCCGCCTGCACCAGTGCGACGTTGGGATACGCCAGTCCGACCTTGGCGAACTGCAACGGCAGCTTGGCACAGATTTATGCTGACACTGGCATTTTTTATTCCACCGATACCCGAACGCAGGTTTCAACTTTTCCCAACACCGATGGGCGAGTCCGTCAGGGTTGCACCACGAACACCCCAGCGGGCAACGGGTACAACATCAACAACGAACGAACCGGACAGCTCAATCCGATCATCGGTCAGTCCTGCGCCACCACGCACAACCAATGGGATGCGAACCAGACGAACGCCTTCGGTTCGATTCAGACAAAAATCGATGCGCTCACCGGCCTGAAATCCTCTGCGCCCTCCATCGGACTGGGATTGGGTGCAACACCATACAACGCGGGTTCGGCGGTCGCCGGTTTGGATAGCGGTTACAAGTTGGACAACACCGGCAACACCGGTCCATGGCGGCGCGTTGCATACATGGGCTCGAGGGTCGGCAACGCCACCAGTCCGGCAACGACCGCCATCGCCTCGAACACCTCCTCGGGTGTGGTCAGCAGTGCCACCGCCGTGGTTGGGCAGCCGACGAGTTCGGGTTGGAGTCTCTCACCAGCGAACCCACTGCCCGTCGGAACGAATGCGGTTCGTTGGGCGGTTGGACAACTGGTGGCTGGGCAACTCAAGTACGTCAAGATCGGCTTGCGTTTGACCGCCCCGATTCCTGGCGCGGGCATGATCAACAACTCCGAGGTCTTCGGTGGCGATTCGGCAGAGGCCGCAGGGAAGGCCGGGCAGGACAGCCCATGGCCGTACCACGTGCCCAGCGTGGCCGACAACACGACCAACCTGTTCGTCCTGAAGACCGTCAAGTGCGTTTTCGCTGGAGCCATCTGCGTACCATCCGACGGCTCGAGCGTCGCAGCGAACGCGAAGATTCGTTACAGCATCACGTACTTGAACACCAGCAACGGCCTGCAAACCAATGTGGTGCTGTCCGACACGCTGCCATGCCAAACCGCCGCAAACGCGGTCACGCAAGTCAATGTGATCAGCGGTTTCGCTTTCGGCTCGGGCCTGCCGAGCACCACAGCGGGAACGTGCACCACGACCTCGACGACGGGCGCAACCTTCAATTTTGCAACCATTCCCAGCCTGAGCGCGGGTCAAGGCGGCACAGTCGAGGTGGACGTCCAAACAAATGCGGCCGTCGGCAGTGTGGTCAGCAACCGTGCGCGACTGATCAGCGATCAAGTGCCAACGCCCGGTGCGACCTCGAATGTCGCCTCGAGCGTGATCAATACCGCCAACGTGCAGATCGGCAAGACCACAAGCACGCCGAACATCTCACCGAACGGCACGGCAACATACACGATCACGATTTCCAATTCTGGTGCCGCAGCCGCAAGCAGCATTGTGGTCACGGATTTCCTGCCAACCAACGGCGGAACCACGGCAGCCGACCGTTTCGGTTTTGTGACCGGCTCGAGCACATTTGGCGGACCAACCTCTGTCATTCCGGCGGTCATAAGTCCACCGACGATTGCCCCCTTCACCGGTTTGAACCGCGAACAGGTCACTTGGACCTTCACTGGTCAAACCCTGGCGGTCGGTGCAAGTTGGACGATCACCTTTCAGGCCAAAGCTGGTGCCAGTGTGCCCGCCTCGACCAGTGCTTTCACCAACGATGCGCAGGTCAGTTACAACAACAGTGTCGTCACCGTGATCGATTTGGCTACCGCGAGCGCACCAGTCTTCGTGGGTCTTTCCGTGTCCGGTCGAGTCTTCGAGGATTTCAACTACGGTGGCGGCCTGGGACGGGCATACGTAGCCGCCTCGGGAATGGCAGTGGTGCCCAACGCCCGGGTAGAGTTGTACTCGAGCGCGGGCGCGTACCTGCAAGCCACCAGCACCGATGCCCTCGGCAATTACAGTTTTTCAGGGTTGAGCGCCTCGACCACATACGCCATTCGGGTCGTGAACGGCACGGTCGCCTCGACTCGAGTTGGTGGCGGCACCTGCGCGATAGCCAGCACACCATGCGTGCCGGTCCAAACGTTTCGTACCAACGCCAGCAGCAGTGCAGCCATCACCGTTCTGGATCGCGTCGGCGGTGAAAACCCCAGCGTCTCCGATGCCGGGTCCAACCTAACCGCCACGGCCCAGTCCGCGAATGCGCAATCTGTGACCACCACCACCATGGGCTCGAGCAGCCTGACCGGATTGGATTTCGGTTTCAACTTCGATACGGTCGTCAATAAAAACGATGCCGGTCAAGGATCGTTGCGGCAATTCATCATCAATGCAAACGGACTCGGTGGTGAGGCCAGCCTTACGCAGTCGGGCTCGAGGACCAACGCCGGAGTGAGCGAGGCACTGCCCGCTGCGAAAGAATCCAGCATCTTCATGGCCTCCGATGGTTTAGCCCACGCAGGCATTCGCAGCGGATTGACCAATCAACTGACCAGCAATGTCCTCGCCATCAACGTCTCGAGCTTGCTGCCTGTAATTTCTGGTGCGAACACGGTCATCGACGGCACTACCCAGACTTTCAACGTCGCCAACCTCAATTCAGGCACTTTAGGCACGGGTGGCACGGTCGGCGTGGATGCCTTGGCCCTGCCGCAACTCGAGCGGCCCGAGGTGCAACTCTTTGACGCCAACTCGCTCGCCGTCGGATTGGATGTTCAGGTCAGCAACACGACGATTCGCGGATTGTCCATTTACGGGTTCGGCAACAATGCCAATGTAGACACCGATGCCAACATTCGCATCGGCAACAATTTCACCGGCACACTGATCGAACAAAACATGATCGGCAGCCCCGCCTCGAGCTTCAACTGCCCAGGAGCTGGAGCCCTGTCTGGCGGCGACAACATTCGCAGCGTCGGTGGAGATTCTGGAACAATACGCCACAACCTGATCGGATGCAGCGCCAGCAAAGGCATCGGACTCGAGAACACATCCTTGAGTTGGACCGTGACTGGCAACGAAGTTCGTGGCAACGCGATTGGCAACCCGAATTTCGACGGCATCGACATTGAAGCAGCGAGCGGTTCGAGCACCATCAGCGGCAACCTGTTCGCGGCGAACGCTGGCGTGGGCGTGGATTCGTACACTGGCGCGGGCGGCAACACGATTCTCAACAACACCATCACCGGCAACGGCATCGGTCCCGGCACGTCCTTCGAGTCCGCCGGAGTGCGCGTTTACGGCATTAACACCACCGTGCGACGCAACATCATCAACGCCAATTACGGCGCAGGCGTGGCCATCACGAGCGGCTCATCCGGGAACACAATCACGCAAAACTCGATCTATGCCAACGGAACGATAGCGGGCGGCTCGAGTGCCAGCGGTCAAATTGGGATTGATCTGCTGTCTGCAACCGATGATCAATCGCTTGGCACCAGTCCATTCGTGACCTTGAACGATGCCGCCGACACCGATGTTGGCGGCAACGGCCTGCTGAACTTTCCAGTGCTCGAGAGCGCCGCAATTCAGGGCAGCAACCTGATCATCAAAGGCTTTGCCCGCCCCGGAGCGAGACTCGAGTTTTTCTTGGCTGCACCGGACCTGAGCGGTTTCGGCGAGGGTCAGACCTACCTGCTGACCAGTACTGAGGGCTGCGCGACCGTCTCGGGCACCTGTACTGCTATCGATACGGATGCGACCACCGGCACCTACTCGGGCACGATCAACGGTCTGGCCCAAGGCACGGACACCACCAACCGCTTTCAATTTACCGTACCACTGCCTAGCGGCGTGACCCTCGGCACGGTCCTGACCTCGACCGCCACCTGTTTGACCAGTGACACCTGCTCGAGCGCCCCGAATGGCAGCACATCAGAATTCAGCGGGAATGTGACCGTCAAGGTCCAAGCAGATTTGGCGATCAGCAAAAGCGACGGGGCGACCACGGCCATTCCGGGAAGCGCCATTGTCTACACGATCACCGTTAGCAACCCAGCCAGCATTGCCATCAACGGTGTGACCGTGACTGACAGCTTCCCGGCAGCACTGACCGGCATCACCTGGACTTGCACCGCCAGCGGAACCGGCTCGAGTTGTCCCACCAGCGGTTCAGGAAACCTCTCGAGTGTCAGCGTGAATTTGGGCGCGACCGGCAGCGTGGCGTTCACGGTGAATGCCACGATCAATTCGGCAGCGACGGGCACCTTGGACAACACCGCCAGTTTGACTTTACCCGCCAGCGTGTTTGATCCAGTGACCACCAATAACTCGTCCTTGGACAGCGACACCCTGACCCCACGCGCCGACCTGAGCTTGACCAAAACCGTGGACAATGCCTTGCCCGTCTTGGGCAGCAACGTCACCTTCAGCCTGAAAGTCACAAATACTGGTCCGAGTGACACCACCGGCGTTGTCGTCAAAGACCTGCTCCCCGCCGGTTTGGTCTACGTCTCGAGCACGCCCAGCGTCGGTACAAGCTATGTCAGCGGCACCGGTCTGTGGACGGTGGGCACACTGACCTCTGGATCTTTCGCTACGCTGGAGATCACGGCGACCGTCAATGCACGCCCGATCACCAACAGCGCCGAAGTGACCGCCTCGAGCGCCACCGACCCGGATTCCACGGTCAACAACGGCATCGGCAACAGTGAAGACGATCAGGCGAGCGCCAGCCTGCCCGGAAACAACATCAGCGGCGTGGTTTTCGAGGACCAGAACCACAACGGTCTGCGCGAGGCGGGCGAACCAATCATCTTCGGCGTGACCATCACCTTGACCGGAACCACTGGCCTGACCACCACCACCGACACGAACGGCGCGTACAGCTTCAACAACCTGTCCCCGGGCGCGTACACCGTGACCGAAACCGATCCGAGCGGCTACATCTCGAGCACGCCAAATACTTTCGGCGTCACCCTGGTCAACACGAACGCGACCGTGCCAGATTTCGGTGATTATCATGGCTCGAAAATCACTGGGAACATCTTTACAGACAATGGATTCACCGGTGGCACCGCCAACGATGCCCTGCGCAACGGTGGCGAAGTCGGCATCTCGAACCTGAGTGTCAAAGCGAGCGACGGCGTGAACACCACCTCGAGCCTGACCAACGTCAGCGGCGATTACGAACTTTGGATTCCCTCGAATTTCACGGCAACCGTGACCGTCTCGCACCTCAAGAACCCGGCAACAGGCACGAACATCGGTGGCACAAGCATTGCTCAAGCTGCAAGTCTTGACGCGCCAACCGCCAGGACACGCACGATCAGCACCTTCTCGAGCGGTCAAACCTACAGCGCCTACAACTTTGGCGTGGTCGAAGCCAGCATCTTGCAACCCGATCAAATCGGACAGGCCAGTTCGCCCGGTGCAGTCACCTACTTGCACTTGTTCCGTCCCGGAACACTCGGCACGGTGGCCCTGAACCTCACTGGACTGCCCGGCTGGGGACACCTGATCTACTTCGATGCCAATTGCGACGGAACCGTCTCGAGCGCAGAACACGCCAGTCCCGTCACAAGCCTCACTGTGACCGCCACCTGGCCTCGAGAGAGCGACGGGCGTCTGAAAGCCTGCGCCCTCGAGATCGTGACCTCCGTGCCTCCCGGCGTATCCACAGGCAGCACCGAATACGCCAACCTGAACGCCGCCCTGACCTGGCAGAACAACCTGGCCGTACAAGACAGCCCTCGCGTGACCGACAGCACCACCGTCCTGGCCGCAGGTCGCTTGCTGCTGACCAAAACCGCCCGCAATTGTGGCAACCTGATCAGCGCCAGCGATCCGTGCTCGGGAGCCTACGCCACCGGCATCACCGGCAAACCAGACGACGTGATCGAATACCGCATCGAGTACCGCAATACCGGCTCGAGCCCAATCAGCTTGATCACCATCACCGATCCAGTGCCCGGATTCACCACCGCCCTGCCATACGTGGTTTGGACGCAGCCGAACGGCTCGAGCCTGACGAGTCCAGACGCCCACATTGTTCTGGTGGCCGATCCAGGTTTGAGCGTGACCTTCGACCTGCCCGGCGTTGTTCTGGGGGATGTCATTCTGTTGCAACCTGGAGAATCTGGCTTCGTGCTCTACCGCGTCAGGGTCAAGTAACCACAGTTCATCACAGTTTCGTGCTCGAGGACCAATGCTTGATGACCGGACCTCGAGCACAAAACTGGAACCACCACAACCAACCTTCTCGAGCCGAGACACGTTTCAAATCAGGATTTCGGAGCTTCGTTCGTTGTGCACCGCCAACCTGCCATTCAAGATCACCAGGTTTTTCTCGGCCTGAAATTGCACCGCATCCCGCCAATCGTTCGCTTCAAGCACAAGCAAATTTGCCTTACAACCAACCTCGAGACCGTACCCCTCGAGCCGCATGACTTTGGCCGGAACGTTCGTAACCATCTCGAGCACTTTCGCCAAATCGTCGCCCCAACCGAGTTGCGCCAAGTGCGCCATGTACTGCGCGACCTCGAGCAAATCATTGCGCCCAAAACAGTAATACGGGTTGTCAATATCGTCCTGCGCCGTGGCGACCGGCACGCCAGCCTCGAGCAATTCCTTGACTCGGGTCATGCCGCGAGGTGCGGGTTGATGCCGAACGTTCGTGGTCACGAGCGCCACGTGCGCGTTCGAGAAAATCGTCATGCCCGCCTCTTTGATCAAACGGATGACTCGAGCCGCGTGCGCATCATCGTAGTACGCCAGGGCATTCGCCTGTGTGCCATGAACCCGTCCGTGCATCTCGAGCGTGATCGTGCGCGAGGCGACGTACTCGGTCGTGCGAGAGGTTGGGTCCTCGGTATCGTCCAAAACAAAATGCGCATCGAGCTTGTGCGCCAACGCCAACTCGAGCACCAAGTCCACATGGGCGCGTTGCGATTCTTCAGAAGGCTCGAGCCAGGGAATTCCACCGAGCGCATCGACGCCCATTTCCAGCGCGAGCTTCAGCAGTCGTTCGGTACTCGAGCGGGCACGAAAAACACCATTCTGCGGGAAGGCAACAACCTGAACCGTCAAGATATTCGCGTACTTTTTACGCAAGGCCAGCAAACCCTCGAGCGCCCGCAATCCCGCATCATCGTCAATATCGGCAAACAAACGAATCGCGCCCGTGCCGTGACGAATCGCCAGCCGCAAAGAACGCTCGGCTCGAGCCATCACATCATCGACAGTGTAATTGCGTTTGACCTCCGCAATCGCCGCGAACCTCGAGCCCGTATTCTTGAAATCGAAACCCTGCCCAATTGGAAGTCTCGAGAGCGGTTCGCGCCAGAAACTTTTACAGGCGTGCAAATGCCCATTCACGAAGGCCGGAATTACCAGTTTGTTTTTTGCATCCAATTCCAATCGCGTGCCAGCCTCGAGCCTGGGTTGAACATCAGCAATCACACCATCTTCGATGCCGATGTCGTTGATGGTTCCATCCGAAAACTTGGCATTGCGCAAAATCAAATCCATGCTGACCTCCGGGAAAACGGATAAAGAGTGGAAAGTTCAAAGTGAAAAGTAGAAAGAAAAAACTGGTCCGCTCGAGACAGGTTTCAATTCGTGTTCGAGAAATCGTGCAAGATAAACCCTGCCTTGATGACCAAGCGATTCGTTGAAACTTGAGCCAATGCCTCGAGTCTGGATTGCGCGTCGATCACGACCAGATCGGCATTGCAACCGACTTTCAAACCGTGATGCTCGAGGCCCAAAACTTTCGCGGCTCGGACCGTGGTCATCTCGAGCGTTTCGAGCATCTGTGCGCGACCCGTCATGTGCGCAGCGAGTGCCGTCAGATTGCTGGCTGCCAGCAAATCGTAATTTCCAAGCGGTTGAAACGGGTCTTGAACGTTGTCCGTGCCAGTCACGACATTCACACCAGCCTCGAGCAATTGTTTAACGCGAGTCAGGCCACGTGGGGTTGGATTCATCTCGCGGCCTTGAAGCACCAAATTGCAAGCAGGCAAAGTCACGATGTTAATTTTTGCTCGAACCACTTTCTCGATCACACGGGCCGCCGTTCGTTCATCGACGAATCCGAGGCTGCAACAATGTCCAGCCGTGACGCGCCCCTCGAGCCCTCGGGCGATGGTCTCCTCTGCCAGCGTCTCGAGCGACAGGCTTTCTGGATTCTCGTTTTCGTCCACGTGCAAATCGACCGGCCTGCCGAACTGTTCGGCCAACTCGAGCGCCCGCACCACTTCGGCCCTCGGATCGCTGCGAATCGCGGGACAGCCGCCAACGATGTCCGCACCCAACTCGAACGCATGTTGCATTGCAGCAAACTCAGCGTCATTCATGCCAGGACCACCGAGGGCAACAATCTGCATGTCCACACGACCCGCAAATTCTTGTTTCAACTCGAGCACCGATTCGAGTGCAAGCAGTCCATTCGCATCCACATCAACATGGGTGCGCAAGTTGGTCGTACCCATTCGCAACGCCATCAGCAATGCACGCCGACCTCGAGCCAAGTAATCGTCCATGGTCAGATTCGGTTTGAAGGCCACCCAATTGATGATCGCTTCCATCAACGTCCCGGAGGCATTCTCAACCCGATCAATCGTCAAGGTTTTGTCGATGTGACAATGCGCCTCGACGAAACCGGGCAGCACCACCCGACACTCGAGATTGCTTTCCTCACGACCTGAATCCTCGAGCATGTTCGCCATCGCCACAATCTTTCCAGCCTCGAGCGCGATGTCCTGCAACGGGCCATCATCAACTCGAGCATTGCGTAATACCAGTTCATACTTCGTCATGCTGTCACCCCGTGCGTGCCAGGGTCAGGAACCTCAAACGAAGCGATTTCCTCGAGCACCTTTGCGAGTTTCACCACGACCGGTTCGAGCCTTGCCTGACCGCGCTCGGCAGTGGCAACCTTGGCATCGCCCCAGGTTCCAGTCGCATTCCAATCACGGGAAAGCCATGCGACGCTCGAGCCAGAAGTCGTCAATGTTAAATGATCGGCATTGAATGCCGGAAAGCTCGAGTTCGCCAAATCCATCTTGACCAATTCCGGCGCGAGGGCCAACATGACACTTGTTTCCCAATCGCCCGCGTGAATGCCAAATTTTTTCTCGAGGTCGGTCGTCTCAATCGGATCGGGCGCGAGTGTGGGCGGAAACACACTGAACACCATCAGGCCAAATTCGGCGCGAACATCTCGGGCCATCATGTCCAACGCGGCCCGATTTCCGCCGTGCGAATTGAGCAGCACCAACCGTCTGAACCCCGCGTCTTTCGCACCTCGAGCAATGTCACGAACCGCACTCATCAACGTACTCGCACTCAGGCTGAAGGTTCCGGGATAACCGGTGTGTTCGTTGCTTTTCCCGAACGACAACGCGGGCAAACGCCAGATATTCACCGAATCCGACAAGCGCTCGAGCGCCAAATCCAGAAAGCGTTCGGCCAGCAACAAATCCGTGACGACCGGCAAGTGCGGGCCATGCTGCTCGAGCGCCCCAACCGGCAGCACCAGCGCGGCATTGCGTTTCTCGAGGTCACGGATTTCCATCCAAGTCAAGCGGGTGATATCACGCATGGGCGAGTCTAACCGACCAACCCGATTGGCAGGCCATCCGGCGTACTGAAGCCTGAGCCATTCATCAGACGCGCAACGGACACTCAAAGACCATACTGATTTCAAGAACGGGCCGAGCCAATCAAAGGCGCACGCTCGAGAAGCGAAAGGGGTGCGAAATGCACGGGATGGAACTGCGACTCAACGACCTGAAATCCAGACAAGAAGCCCTCCTGCTCGAAGCAGAACGCAACCGCCTGCTCAAGCTGGCACACGGACCACGCCAAGCCTGGAAGCTCTCGAGCCTGCTCCGCCGCAAACCAAAGTTCAAAACCGCTCAAGCCTGAATACAAAACAAGTCCAAATGTGCTGCTGGCGGGGGCCTCACCCCGGCACGAGCCTGAAGGCTCGAGCCACCCCTCTCTCGCGTGCGAGAGAGGGGTCTGTTTGCGCGGTAGCGCAAGCGGGGGTGAGAGCCCACACCACGGACCTCCCTTTCACTGCTTTGACGAAAGCCTCGAGGCTTTGCTGTTGGTTTTTGCCCCACTGCAAACCTTTGCCAAATGGCGGTAGACTTCCCTCGAGCGCAAAATCCGAATCTCGAGACACCCGGAGGTCGTCATGTCATACCAACTTCCCAGCCCAGCCAAATCCGTTCGCACCGCCGCCAACACCG
>JAYURE010000628.1:0-10809 GCA_043756345.1 Deinococcales bacterium
CTGATAAAAGTCGAATTGGTATAATTAAAAAGTCGTCGCTATTCAGAAATTTAACAAACAAGAGATTTCCGAATAGTACAAACTTCGATCCCTTAAGAGAAACAGTTGATTCAGCAATCTGATTCTTAACTATGATTCGTGAATCTTCAAATACAAAAGAGCATTTTTTTATATTAATTAAAAAATTTACAAGACCGTAACCGCCCACCAGTAACATGAAAATAAATATTGGAAGAAGGGGGTATAAGATGATCCAAAAGATTGCAAAGAATGCGTATAAAAACATAAATACTTTGTATCCAATATCTGGATTCTGAATTAGCTCTAGCAGTTTTTCAGATCTACCAGCATCAACAAAAATGTTATAAATTGCATAAATTAAGTATAAAGAAGTCAGTGTAATTGTAATCTTGTTTATAAAAGTAAAACGAATTAGAATTAAAAAACTCTCATAGAAATTGAAATTAAACCGGGTAAAGTCTTTCTCGGAAATTTGATCATTCATAGTAGATTTTCCATTTTTCTTACCGATAAATTAGGCTCTTGCCCATATCTCGAGCTTGAAATTCCCATCACGGCACGACCTTCAACTCGAGGCTGTACTTTGGTCCCCGTCCGGTACACGTACACACCAGGCAATCAGCATACTTTTGGCTGCCATCTGTCACGGTCACATAGTGCGTTCCTGCGCCAGCCGCAACAACAAGCTCGAGGTCATTTGCTCCGATAGATTTCTTCTCGAGCTTGAAACTGTTCGGGCCTTCGACCAGCAAATTCAGGCCAGGTTGATCATTGCCGTTGCCCTCGAGAATTCGGGTGGACAATTGCAGTTTTCCTCCGGCGCTGGCCTCGAATTGAAAGACATCGGTTTCGCCTGGGTTCAGGCTGGATTCGCGCAATTGAGTCAATGGCGTGGCGGTTTGTTGGGTGTCATTCGGCTCGAGCGCATCGGCGGCGCGAGGCCCTGGGCATGGACTGAGGACATCGAGAAAGACACAGCCGCTCAGAACAAGCGGTGCAATCAAAGCCATCAGCCATTTCAGGTTTCGCATGGGTTCACTCACATCTCGAGGTTGAAAATCTCGTCGGCACTCAATTCAAATCCTGGCAGACTCGAGACGGTCAGTGTTGCGCCTCGCTCGAGGATGACGGCAGGGTTGCCATCTTCCCAGATTCGGATTTCTTCGCTTTCGGGATCAATTGCCCAGTAGGTTCGCACGCCGTGTTGCAAGTACGTGTCGCGTTTGGCGTGCAGGTCACGTTTGCGGGTGGAATCGGACAGGACTTCAACCACCCAATCCGGTGCGCCCTCAATTTTGCGTTTGACAATCTCGAGGCGTTCGTTGGTGACGAACACGAGGTCTGGAATCAGGACTTTGTGCGGCTCGAGGACCACATCGACGGGTGCGAAGTACACTTTCCCGAGCTTGTTGGTTCGCAGAAAAGTTTTGACGAGGTAGAACACATTCATCAGGATTGTTTGATGGGCAATGCTGGGCGAATCCAAAACGATCAGTTCTCCATTCTCGAGTTCACGGCGAATACCATCTTCTGGGATGGCGATTAGGTCGTCGATTGTGAGGCGGGTTTGAATCATGGGTTCACTCGAGGTCCAGGTGCATTCGGATTTTGTCGTTCAAGTCTTGCATCAAATCGTTTGGAATTTGCCCGATTCGTCGGATCATTCTGGTGACGCTGATGGATCGGATCTGTTCGACTTGGGCTTTGCTGTTCTCGTTCAGGCCGCTGCGTTCGAGCGGCAAAAGAACTTGAAACGGGTAGATGCGTTCGGTGTTGCTGGTCAGTGGCACGATCACGATGGTGGTGGATTCCATGTTGGCGGCGTTTCCGGTGACGACCACGGCGGGGCGGATGCCTTTGGCTTCGTTGCTGCGTACCGGGTCGAGGTTGACGAGGAAGATATCGCCGCGTCGAATCAGGTTCACAAACCGTCCGCAATCGTGTTGTCCCAGAGTTTGGCGTCTTCGCTGCCGTCCCATTCTTCGCTGGCGGCGCGGTAGGCGGCGCGGAGTTCTTGGTCGCGCAGCAACTCGAGGGCTCGGGCGAAGACTTCGCTGCGGGATTCGAGGGTGTGTTCTTGGCGGTCTTGGTCGGCGAAGTCGAGGAGTCAGCTGGGAATGCTGATGCTCAGGCGGGCGGCTGAAGTTTGTGTCATGGTTTTATCTTACAGAAAGTAGGAAGGTTTGTATGAGGATTAACTCGAGTTTTCACAGTCCGAGGTGGCTGCGGAGTCGATCATCGACCACTTGCATGAATTCGGGCGGGACGAAGCCGACGGTTCGACCAATGCGTTCGCGGGCGACGTGTCGGATCAATTGCGGTTGCACTTTGCTGTCCCGGTCCAGGCCGGTGCTTTCTCGCTCGAGAACGTACTCGTGCGGGTAGACACTTTTCAGGTTCGAGGTCAGCGGCAGCACCACAAGTTGCGGTGACATGGCGTTGGAGTGGTTGTTGGTGACAATGATCGCCGGTCGAGTCGATGCGGCCTCGGTCGGCAGGGCTGGGTCAAAATTGATGAGCACGATGTCTCCACGTTGATGGCTCACGGTTAACCCCGGTCGATGGCTTCGAGTGTGTCTTTGAGGTCGCTGTCGATCCAGGGGTCCATGCCATTGCGGGCGTAATCGAGTGCTTCCTGCCGGTAGCCTTCGCGCAGTTCGACATCGCGTTCGCGTTGTTTGAGGGCACGGATCGCCTCCTCGAGCGCGTCTGTGCGTGTGGCGAGTTTGTGTTTCGTGCGGTATTCCTCGAGGTAGCTGGCGAGGTCTCCTTGAATTCGTGCGGTGATTGGTTGGCGTTCTTGGGTTGTCATACCGCGAGCGTATCACATTTGTATCGCAGCAGTTCAGTTCAGAATCTCAATCTTTGAGCAAACCTCGAGCCATGACGACGCGTTGAATCTCGTTGGTGCCTTCGTAAATCATGTTCAATTTCACATCACGAAGGAGTTTTTCGACCGGGTACTCGCCGACGTAGCCATACCCACCGTGAACCTGAATCGCCTCGTTCGCGGCTTTGAACGCGGCCTCACTCGCGTAAGCTTTGGCGAGCGCCGCCTCTTGCGCGTGCGGCAGGTGGTTGTCCACCAGCCAGGCGGCCTTCCAGGTGATCAATCTCGAGGTCTCGAGGCCCATGTACATCTCGGCAAGTTTGGCCTGAATCAGTTGAAATTCGCCGATGGGTTTGCCGAACGCCTCTCGGGTCTTGGCGTATTTGACGCTTTCATCCATGGCCCGTTTGATGATCCCAACCGAGCCCGCCGCGACCGGAATTCGGGTTTTATTCAGGGTCGCCATGGCGATTTTGAAACCATCACCGACCTCACCCAAAATATTTTCTCGAGGAACACGGACGTTCTCGAAGACGAGTTCGGCGGTGTGCGCGGCACGTTGACCCATCTTGTGATGAATCTTGTTAAAGGTGAATCCGGGCGTACCTTTTGGAACGACAATCGCCACGGTGCCTTTGGTGCGCAGGCTCGAGTCTGTCGTGGCGAACACGACCGCAAATTCTGCCAGACCACCATTGGTGATCCACATTTTCGTGCCGTTGATCACCCATTCATCGCCCTCGAGCACGGCTTTGGTGCGCAGCGCGGCGGCGTCCGATCCGTTGTTGGCCTCGGAAAGCGCGAACGAGGCGAGGCCGGGTTTTTGTGTCAGCGGCTCGAGGAATCGTTTTTGCTGTTCGGGTGTCGCACCAACCAGCAATGGCGTGATGCCCAGTTCGCTCGCCATCAGGATGCTGTAAATGCCCATGCAGCCGTAAGCGAGTTCTTCGCCCAGAATACACTCCTCGAGCATGCCCAGGCCCAGGCCGCCAGCGTGTTCTGGAATGATTGAGTTCAGAAGTCCAACCTCGAATGCCTTTTCGATAACTTTTTCTGGGTACGCTTCAGCCCGGTCAAACTCGGCGGCGACCGGAATGATTTCGCGCTGCGCGAATTCTTTGGCGAGTGCTTGCAGTTGTTCTTGTTCGCTGGTCAATCGGAAATCCAGGGCCATTGGTGCTCCTCGAGATGAAGTTAGACTGAGTTCAAAACCTAACGCATTGTACGTGAGGCGTGCCAAAAGTGATAGGTGAAATTGCCCATCGACGAGCCAGCCTCGAGCAGTACAGTGAGGCGTGATTCGTCGTCTCGCAATTGCAATCGGTTTGATCCTGCTCGTCTCGAGTTTGATTCAGAACCCAGGTACGGCCCAGAAATCCAGCAGCGAACAGGCGATTTGGTACGCCAGTGACGGCCTGCGCATCAAAGCTCGAGCCTTCTGGCCAGCCGGGAAGGGGCCATTCCCCGGCATCGTTTTCGGACATGGCGGCGTGGATGGCCTGAGCGATTCCAGCATTCGGCGTTGCCGTGAACTGACCAAGGCTGGCTTCGCGGTTTTCGCACCAAGTTACCGTGGCGAGGATGGTTCTCAAGGCACGGTTGAGGTCGCCAAAGGTGAAGTCAACGATATTCTGAACGGACTCGAGGTTTTCAGGCAAGACTCGAGATTGGATTCCGACCGTGTTGCGATGATGGGCACAAGTCACGGCGCGTTGATTGGGCTGCTGGCCGTCTCGAGGTCAGATCAATTTCGGGCTTTGGTTTTTGCGTATGGCGTCAGCGACATTTTCGCCTGGTGGGATTACCTGGTCGCCACCAATCAGGTCGGCACGGACGCGCTGACCAAACGGATTTACGGCACTGGCCCAACTTCCAGGCCCGAAAGTTTCAGGATTCGCAACGGGATGAGCGTGCTCGAGACCATCAACGTGCCGGTGCTGATCTTGCAAGGTGAGTTGGACACGACCGTTCCCTCGAGCCAAGCGCAAGCACTTTACGACGGGCTGATCAAACTCGAGAAGTGGGCGCAACTCGAGATTTACCCAAATTCCGAGCATGGCTTTTTGATGGTGCGCGAATCGCTCGAAAAAAAGTTCGGGGCGAAATCGGTTCAAGTTCAGGAATCGAAACTGGCACTCGAGCACAGCATCCAGTTTCTTCGGGACGCACTCAAATAAATGGGGCCAGCAACCTTCGCTGGCCCTCGAATCTGATTGTCGAAAAACTATTCGACTTTTGCCATCACGATCACGGTGCCACTCTCGCCAAACTTCTTGTTCTCGAGCGTGATCTCAATCGGGTACTCGCCTTTGGGGGTGTTCGCATCGGCCTTGACGACCAGTTTCAAGCGGTCGGTGGTTGCGCCGCCACTGGCGTCTTTGAGTTCGACCGTCAAGAAGTCTGGGGCATCCACACTGGCAATCTCGAGGTTTGCTCCATCGATGTCAACCCCGATCACACCGAGGCTCCAGGCTGGTACGAACACGTCAAGTGTTTGTTCGGCCTCTTGATTGGTCGAGGCGAACCCTTGCGTGCTGAAGCTGACGGTGGGTGTCTCGAGCTTCCCGGCAGCATCTTGGGTCTCGAGTTGCCGTGCGAAACCGGTGCCGGTCAGGGCGGTGATGCTCAGGGCGGAAACGGTCAGAAGTGCAGTGATCAATTGGATCTTTTTCATCGGTACGGTACGGTTCATCGTGAGACCTCCTCAGATCAAATGGACTTGGGTCGAACGGGTGTCTGGCGAATGATGGCGTGCGAAAACTGGTTCAAAGCGACCTCCTGATCGGACGCGACGCAGATACAAACTCGAGGTTGCGCAGGACCTCGAGACCTGTTGCGCTCCGACCTGAACCTTAACGATGGTGCGTGAATGTTTTAAGGCAGGCAAATGAAAAACCCTCGTGTGAATCAGGCTCGAGCGGTGGTGGGTCAAAACTCATGAGTGCGGTTTGGATGCTTGAGGACACGTTCAACCGCAAGAATGGTTCGACTCAATGAGTGCTCACGATGCAACAAGAAAAGACCCCCGAATCGCTCGAGGGTCTTCGATTCATTGTGGATTTCAACTGCGTTTGATGGTGATTGGCTTGCCCTTCTTGGCGCTCTCGTAACTGGTCAGCACCAAACGCACGCTCTCGAGGCCGTCCTGACCGGTGCAGATCACGGGCGTTCCGGTGCGGATTGAACGCCAGAACGCGGCGATCTCTCGGGAGTGTCCACCCTCGTCGGCGAAACTGTAAATGGTTTCATCAAGCTCGTTCCAGGTTGTTCCAGGGCTCGAGCGGTGAACGTGACGCAGTTTGCGTGGCCCAAGCCGGTTGGTGCATTCGAGTGCGCCTTCGGTGCCGTAAATCCAGAAGCCTTCCTCCCAGCCGATTCCAGTCCAAGCATTTTCGACGCTGGCGATTGCGCCGGATTCAAACTCGAGCGTGACCAGGCTGGTGTCTTCAACTTCGACCGTGTTGGTCCAAGCACCGAGCGTGCCCATTTTGCAGTAAACACTGCTGACATCGCCGCCGAGGTTGCGGGCGAGGTCCATCATGTGGCAACCGTTGTCGAGGAGTGTGCCGCCGCCGGAGTTTTTGAGGAGCGCAAAGCCTGGCGAGATGCTTTTGTTGCCGCCCCAATCGTGCGCTTGGCGCAAACGCATGAAGGTCACGCGCCCGAGTACGCCGCTCGAGACAATTTCTTTGGCTTTCTCGACCAGCAGGTTCGCCCGAAGGTGATGCCCCGTTTGCAGGACAACCTTGGTTTGCTTGGCGACCTCAATCATCGTTTGGCAATCTTTAAGGCTCATTGAGAGTGGTTTTTCGCAAAGCACATGCTTGCCCGCCCGCATCGCCAAAATACTGGCGCTGGCGTGAAAAGCGTTCGGCGTGCAGATCGAAACCGCATCGAATTCGCCCCAGGCCAGCAATTCTTCGACGCTCGAGAATCCGCGTGCGTTCCATTCGGTTTCGCGGCGTGTACGGGTCGCCTCGAATGGTTCGGCGAAGGCGACGACGCTGGCCCCAGATTGAGTGTGACCTTTGAAGTGCGCGTTGGCGATGCCGCCCGCGCCGATCAGGGCGACACGCATTCCAACTCCGATGTTTTCGGAAGTTCCGCCATACGTGTTGGGCGCGACAACGCTTGAATTCTTGGGACTCGAGTTTGATTTTTTGCTCGCGGTTTTTGGGCTCGAGGTTTTCTTGATTGGTTTTTGAACTGCTGCCTTCACACGCGCCATGATTCGCCTCCGTTCGGTTCAGAAAACACAACGGCTTTCAGAACCGAGATTGCTTTTTTGACACCCTCGAGTTGGCTCGCCAGGGCATCCTCGTGTTCAATCGAGATCACGTCATCGTACCCGCTGGTGCGCAAGGCCGAGATGATGTCGCGCCAGACTTTTTCACCCATGCCGTAACCGACACTGCGAAAGTAGAACGGGCGATCCTCGAGTTTACTGCTGGTATCCAGGACGCCTTTGAGCGGCATGTTGACCGGATCGAGATACGTATCTTTGGCATGCACGTGATAGATCATGCCTGGGATCGCCCGGATGAACCTGACGGCATCGACGTTCTGCCAGAACAGGTGCGATGGATCAAAATTCATACCGATGGTTTCGCCAAGCGTATCCCCCATCGACTCGCGCAGTTTCAGAAAGCTCGAGAGGTTGTAAACCGCGAACCCTGGGTGCGGTTCGATGGCGATTCGGACGCCGTGTTTCTTGGCAAATTTTGCGGCCTCGCGCCAGTAAGGAATCAGGACTTGCTGCCATTGGTACTCGAGGGCTTCACCGTATTCGGGTGGCCAGGTGTAGGTGATCCAGTTCGGGGTTTTGTCTTTGGCGTTGCCGCCGGGCGCACCGGAAAACGTCACGACATTTTTAACGCCAAGTTTTTCGGCCAGAAGCACGCTGGCTTGGAACGATTCGTGGAAAACTCGAGCCTGTTTGAGATCCGGGTGAACCGGATTTCCATGGCAGGATAGCGCCGAGATTTCGATGTTGTGCGCCCGAAAAGATTTTTGAAACTCGAGCAGTTTTTTCTTGTCTGCATTCAAGATTTTCGGATCGCACTGATGCTGGCCGGGGTACTTTCGGGCGGCGATTTCGTACTTGTCCACCGGGCCGGAACGCAATTCGACCGCCTCGAGCCCGAGTTCGTTCAGGGTTTCGAGTAACGGTTCGAGGGCGAGGTCGTTGAAGATCGGGTTGAAGACACCAAGTTTCATGCTGGCTCCTTAGGGTTCAGGTCGGCGTGCATTCTTACGTCCGGCTGAACCTTGGGTTCGAGTTTTCTGAATCGTTTCAGAAGCCCCAGAATACTCGAGCTTTCCGGCTTTGGCAATCGCATAATCCTCGTGACCCGGCGTGATCTGGCTTGATGGCGCAAACCTTTGGTCGAGCTTTGGCTGGTCATTCAACAAAGATCATCTGAACCCAAAAGAACGCACGAAGACTACAGCAACGCCACGATCACGCATTTCTATACTCGAGGTCTATACCCGATGCACTATTTTGTCGTGGTGCGCGTGTGGATTCTAACCTCAGCCAAATTGGTTTTTGACCTAACATGAGGACACTGTGGCCCGAATCACTGGCAAAATTGCTCCATCCGAGTACACGATCCTGGTCGTGGACGACGACACGCAGCTTCTTGAAGGCACGGCCCGCCTGTTGCGCTTCGAGGGCCATGAGGTTCACACCGCGAACTCTGGACGCAAATCGCTCGAGATGCTGCGATCACTTTCGTTCCATTTGGTCGTTTTGGATTACTTCATGCCGGGTTTGAACGGTGAGGAAACCGTTCGTGCGATCCGCGAGTTCAACACCGAAGTCCAGATTATTTTGCAAACCGGGCAGTCCGAACGTCCCGCCCGCGAGTTGCTACACGACCTCGAGATTCAGGGTTATCACGACAAATCTGAAGGGCCAGACAAGTTGCTGTTGTGGGTCGATGTGGCATTGAAGGCACACTCGGCGGCGATGGCGCGACGCACGCTCGAGGGCAGCCTCAAAGTGATTGGGTTGGCGCTCGAGGCCAGGGATTTGGAAACGATTGGCCACATTGATCGGGTGGTGCGTTACGCACTGGCCTTGGGTCGAAATTTGGGTTTCGCTGGACGCAAGCTCGAAGGTTTGCAGCAGGGCGCGTACCTGCACGATCTGGGCAAGCTGGCGATTCCCGATGCGATTCTCTTAAAACCCGGCAAGCTCGAGCCGGACGAGTGGATCGTCATGAAAGAACATGCCGAACGTGGTTACAACCTCGCCAAACTGATTCCGGGCCTGTCACCGGTGGCGCTCGAAGTGATTCGGCACCATCACGAACGTTATGACGGCATGGGCTACCCGAACGGTTTGATGGGTGAGGGCATTCCGCTCGAGGCGCGAATCTTTGCGGTCTGTGATGTATACGATGCGTTGTGCTCGAAACGTCCGTACAAGAGTGCCTGGACGCAGGATCAGGCGCTCGATGAGATTCGATCCCAACGCGGCAAGCATTTCGATCCGATGGTGGTCGATGCGTTCATCGAGGTCATGGCGGCCATCGACCGCGATTTGATCTCGTTGCCAGAGGGTTCGATTGCCGATCTGGTCAGTCTCGAGGGATTGCGTTAAAGCGTGTGCCTCGATTGACTTCGCCCAATGTGGATCAGAACAGTGTCGGTCAGAACAGTGTCGGTCAGAACAGTAGAGATCAAAAAGTACAAGTCTGTAAGAAAAGTGTAACAACGCATAGAAGATAAAGGGAAACCTCGAGCAGCGACAGACAGGCCAGCAATCTTGATTCTGCCTTCCCGCTCAAATCCCACGAAGCACAAGTTCCAAAGGAGATTTTGAAATGGCACGTTTACGTTCAACCGCCGAAAAAAGCGGCCACACGATTCTGGTCGTCGATGATGATGCAACGCTGCTTGGCACGCTCGAGCAATTGCTCTTGCAGGATGGCCACACCGTCCTGACCGCGCTCAGTGGTGCTCAGGCGGTGCAGTTGTGCCGCGATCATGAAGTTCATTTGATGCTCTTGGATTACTTCATGCCCGAAATGACTGGCGAGGATGTCGTGCGCGAAGTTCGGGCCTTCAACGACAGCACGCAGATCGTTCTGCAAACCGGGTACGCCAGCGAACGTCCAGCCCGTGTGATGCTGCGCGTGCTCGAGATTCAGGGGTATCACGACAAGTCCGAAGGGCCAGACAAGCTCTTGATTTGGGTCGATTCGGCGTTGAAGGCGTACCGTCGCTCTCGGGCCTTGCGTGCCTCACGCGATGGATTGCGTCACGTGCTCAAGGTCGCACCAGAACTGCACCGGTTGCAACCGCTCGAGAACCTGCTGCGCGGAACCTTGCTGCAAATCCAGGGATTGCTTGGACTTTCCGGCGCATTCGTTGCCGCCGAACTCTCCAACAGCGGCGACGACAGCTTCATCGCCACGCTCGAGCACGACACGTTCAATCTGCAAATCGGCACTGGTCGCTTCGAGGACAAACGCTGGCGCGAACTCGAGCCGGAAATTCAATCGGCAGTGCGAGCCGCCGTACAGACCGGCAAAACCCAACGCGACGAGGTGCTGACGATTCCGTTGATGGTCGGGATGCGTTTGGTCGGCGTGATCTTCTGCGAACGGGCGTTTCTGCCCGAAACCGAATTGGAGTTGCTCGAGATTTTTGCCTCGCAGGTGGCGGTCGCCATCGAGAATGTTCAAGTTTTTGAGAGCGTCAAAGGCGAACAGGTTCGGGCTTGACCTCAGGCTTGATCTCAGGTCTGATCTGGGAAGTTGAAGTCAGAAAATACCGCGTCTCAGACAGCTTTTGCCGTACACTCGAGACATGAGTGCCACCGCCACACCAGAGGACTCGAGCCCAAAACTTCCGGGGCGCGAGTTCTACTTTTGGTTGTGGTTGGCGGTTGCATTGGCCGGTCTGCACACGTTGATGACCTTCGTCGGTTTTGGTTCGTGGCGGCTCGA
>JAYURE010000629.1:0-3770 GCA_043756345.1 Deinococcales bacterium
GTGGTGCAAGCTGCTGCCCTTGGCGGCTTTGTCAATCAGGCTTTCGGCCTTTTTGCGCAAATCCACGGCCTCAGTTGCGCCTTCGGTTGCGGCAACGAGTGCCTTCTTGACAAACGTTTTGATCGTGCTCTTGCGGGCGCGGTTGACGGCGCGACGCTTCAGGCTTTGGCGGTTGCGCTTTTCTTGCGCTTCGCCACGACGTTTGCTTTTCTCGGTTTTACGGACCTTACGGGTTTTCGGTTTGACATCGGCCATGGTCTTTTCCTTCCGACCCAAGCGGGTCGTGGCGGGCAGCGCAGCGTTGTTACATTGGCCGCCCGTCGCGTCAGTCAGTGTCTCTGAACTGCGCCACGCATCAGAAGATCTGATACGCGCCCGAGTCACTTCAACTCGAGCTTCGGGAGTGTAGCATGGGAATCCGAGGGGATCAAGCTTCAGAATCGGTTCTCGAACGGGTCCAATCGGCAGCCTTGGAGATCGCGGCGACATCTTCGCTCGAGAGTTTGACTTCGGTTGCACCCATCGAATCCTCGAGTTGCGTGGTGTTGTTCGCCCCAATGATCGGTGAGGTCATGAACGGTTGGGCCAGCAGCCAGGCGAGTGTGACCCGTGTCGGCGTGGAGTTGTGTTTTTTCGCAACCTCTTGAATCGCCTCGAGAATCGCCCAATTCTGATCAATCATCCGGCTCGAGTTGCCCTGCGCCCGCACGCTTTCGGGTAAGGGTTGATCCTTCTGGTATTTGCCGGTCAGGAAACCGCCCGCCAATGGGCTGTACGGGATCACACCGATGCCGTACTCGAGGCAGACCGGGGCGATTTCACGCTCGAAATTCGCTCGGGTTGGTGCGAGCGGGCTGTACTCGGGTTGGATCGAAACGAACGACTCGAGGCTGTGCTTGTCGGAAGCCCACAAGGATTGCATCAATCGCCAGGCGCTGAAATTCGAGCAGCCGATGTAGCGCACGTAACCCTTGCGCACCAAATCCGTGAAGGCCGAAAGCGTCTCCTCAATCGGGGTTTGCGCATCGATGAAGTGTGCCTGGTATAGATCAATGTGATCGACTTGCAACCGGCGCAAACTGTCCTCGCAGGCTTGCAGAATCCATTTGCGGGACAATCCTTCGCGTTGATGTGGTGTATTCCGACCCTGTGAGAAGTTCTCGCCCATCGCGGCCCGAACTTTCGTGGCCAGCACAATCTGATTTCGATTGCCTCGAGCCTTGATCCAACGCCCGATGATCTCTTCGCTGACACCGCCCGCGTTGCCATTGCCCGCCCAACTCGAGTAACAGTCGGCGGTGTCAATGAAATTTCCGCCCAACTCGAGGTATCGGTCCATGATCGTCTGCGAGGTTGCCTCGTCGCTGCTCCAACCGAACTGCATTGTGCCGAGGGCGATGGGGGAGACGTGCAGACCGCTCTTGCCAAGTTTTTTGTAAGTCATGGCTTGAAGTCTAATTCCTCGAGTGCGCTCAAGGTCAAGCCCAATGTCTCGCGGATCGATGCTGGTCATGCCATCTTTGGATTTGTGAAGAGATCAGCACTGGCAACCCCATCGTGATCTCGCGCTTCAATGCCCAAGAGTTCCAGCGCCCCGGTGCCACTGCCGATCTTGCAATCGGTAAACAGGATTTTCAAAGCCTTTGGCGTTCGGAACGCAGCGCAATGCCAACCCGTGGGATTTGCTTGATCACCTGCCCGCGTTCGAATTGCTTGTTCTTACGGCGCTGGTCAACATCCTGACCCATGGCTACGGTGCCGCCTTTGAGGTACGTGAGCAGCATGTTCAATAAGATGATCGAACCAATCATTTGTGAGCATTCCTCGAGCGTAACCAGAATCGGAATCAACAGTGGCTGGGCGTTCGTGCTGACCGCGTATCCGCCCAAGCTCTCAAGTCCAAGTGCGCCGAGCACGTAGACGAAGGCACCGGCGGCCAATCCGATCTGGAAGCGGTTCGGTAAGTGCAAGAAAAAACGCAGCATCAGTGCGCAAAAAGCGATCACGATGGCGGCAGCCGGGATGATCCAAGCGTAGTACAAGAATCCCGAGGAGTGCAGCGTGTTGCGCAACGGCGAAGTCAAGCCCTCATGAATCCGGGCGATCTCGTCGATGCTCATCAGGGCGAAGGCCCAGGCGAGCACTTGCCAATGCCAGATGAAATTTGCTTGTGATTCACGTTTGCTTTGAGCGATCAAAGCAGTGGCGATGGCGGATAGGAACAACAGAATGCTTTTGAACCAAGTCACGAAGTTGCCTTCAGCGTCAAGGTTGAATTTCTCCCAAAGGGATTTTGGATGTGGCAATCCGAACAGGTCAATGAATGGACTGGTGATCCAACTCAGGATTGCCAGAACGAGCGTAACGATCAAAAGCCAGCGTGTGATGCGGATTGGATTGATGTCCAGTTGCATGTGCAGTCTCCTTTTTCTTCTCGGTCTGGTTTCTTGATTTGGCGTGATGCACGACACGGCATACAGTCTCAATCGCGCAATCAGATTGCCGATCAATCACGTTTGAGATTGTGGTTTTGAGATTGCGACAGTGAAACAAAAACACTCGAGCAACGAATGGTCTGTGGGATTGATCTGTAGGATTTCTTTAACACCATGATTACAGCAGTCTTCGCTTAAGGTGAGTTCAAGACCCAAATCCAACTTCAAACGAGAAGCGGAATTCGTTTCATGGCTCGGCTCGAGAAATTGCGTGCTCGAGGGTGCGAACGTATTTTTGTGTTGTGCCTTGAGGCTCAAATCTATTTGCCGTCGTGACGTTTGTCATGACCCGTTCTCCAAGCACTGCTCGAGGATTCAATGGTCAGGTGAAATCATCGATTATTTTTGCGGCTTGATGATTGGTGTAACACAAGCAGCACTGCAACGTGATTGTTGCAGTTGACGAGCTTGCTGTAGCGATCCTCAGCAGGCAGCATGTTTGACATTCTGCTTTGGCAATATGAAGTGACTGACGATCTTGAGCCTGATCGAATTTAAATTGTTTGTAATGATCGCGTCATGGTCGCTTTTGTACCTTGGGTCATACCCAAGTGCCACCGATGAACAACATTCGTTGGTGCGAGAAAATAACCAGCCGCGAGAGTCTCGATACCGAGTTCACTCGAGGATTTTCAAAGTCCAATTCAGACCTCTAAGAGATGCGAATCATGAATCACAGACCAATTGATGCAGTCTTCAACCGTAGCTTTCCGCTGGACTCGAGTGCGTTCCTGAGCTTGGGTTTGATGCTGGTCAGATTGCACCTCGAGCATGGTTTTGAACAGTCTTTCCGCTCGGACGTTTCCGATTCGGAGCCTGTGCTCGCTGTCAGGAATGTGCAGCCATGAGGTCTCCAACCATCACCGTGTTTGTGCCAACGTACAACCGCGCAGTGCTGCTCGAGCGTGTTTTTGAAAGCCTCAAAGTACAAACCTTCACGGATTTTGAATGGGTGATTATTGATGACGGCTCGAGGGATCACACCAGCGATCTTGTCAGGGACTGGCAGCAATCGGCTCCGTTTAAGATTCAGTATTTGCGCAAAGCCAACGGTGGCAAACACACGACCATCAACCGTGGTGTGGACCTCGCTCGAGGAGAATTTATGGTGATCCTTGACAGTGACGATTGGCTTGCACCGAACGCGCTTGAACGGATGCTCGAGTTGTGGCGGGACATTCCAAATCAAAGCGATTTTTCTGGCGTGGTTGGTTTGTGCGCCCATCCGGATGGGCGGGTGATCGGGGACCGTTTTCCCGAAGATGTCTTTGATTC
>JAYURE010000630.1:0-3768 GCA_043756345.1 Deinococcales bacterium
TGCGGCGTTGGCAGCACGCGCACAGCGTCTCGCACGGCTGGAACGAACAGAGCAAGGTGCAAGTCGTCAACCAAACACCCGGAGAATTCCGCACGCCAAATCAATTGGCAGATTTCTGGTTGGCTCGAGTTCTGCCTCGGGCCGCGAGCATCAACTTGCGCACGGAAATCCTCAATGCCCTGCGCGGCGAGGCCGACGCGAACACTCGAGTTCCAGATGATCAACTCGAATGGCGCTTGTCAAACGCGGTGGCCTTGATGTTGATGAGTCCCGAATTTCAATGGCGGTGAGGCTCGAGCCGAACTTGATTTAGCGATCAAAATAAAACCGCCCACCATTTTCGAGGTGGGCGGCTTTATTGGTGCTGGGATTACTTCGGTTGAGCAAGCTTCTCGAGCACTGACTTCGACACAGCTTTCAAGGTTTCAAAGACGCCGGTTCCGATGTGGGCCACACCTTCAAACATCGGGTACTTGGCTTCAGGATCAACCACCATGCGCAACATGTCCATCGGCAGTGCGTCCGGCAAATCGCGTTTGTTGAACTGAATCACCATCGGTACTTCCTCGAGCGTCAAGTTGTACTCGACCAGGTTCTCGCGCAAGTTGCGCATCGATTCGGCGTTGGCACGCAAACGGTTCGGGGCGCTGTCGGCCACGAAGATGATGCCGTCCACGCCGCGCAGGATCAGTTTGCGGCTGGCGTTGTAGAAAACCTGTCCGGGCACGGTGTAGAGGTGGAAACGGGTTTTGAAACCCTGAACGGTGCCAAGATCAATCGGCAAGAAATCGAAGAACAAGGTGCGCTCGTCCTCGGTGGCCAAGCTGACCATTTCGCCTTTGACGTTGCCGGGAACCTGTTGGTAAATGTATTTCAGGTTCGTGGTTTTTCCGGCGACACCGGGACCGTAGTAGACGATCTTGCAGTTGATTTCACGGGCGGCAAAATTAATAGTGCTCATCGTTTACCCCAAATTCTGGTCAGGTTGATCTCACCGCAATAGCTCGAGTTCATCAGCCACCCCCGAAGAGGTCGTCGAGCAAACTGTTGGCGCTCGAGGTGAAGTCGGTGCCGAAGTCAATGGTGGGTTGTTCCATCGGTTCCATGTTCTCGATCAGGACACGGATCTCTTCGATGGCTTTCTTGGCGAAGAGTTTGACCTTGCCCAGTTGCGTGGTTTCGTCGAAAACGATGCCGATGAAGGCCTCTTTGTTGACCTCGACGATGTACAACCCAATCCGGTCGCCCTGTTGAACGAGTTCATTGAAGTTCTGCTCGCCAAGCAGTTTGGCGAGGGCTCCTGTGGCGGCGGCATTACCGGCGATCAGGGTGGCTATCGAATCTAATGCGGGTGGTTTGGGGGCCCAGAGCGCTTCTCGGTGCGCCAACACGAAGCCTTTTCGATCAACCATCATCGCGTAACGCGCATGCGCCCGTGACAACAATCCGTCTAAAGACTCGTTGACTTTTGAGAACGCCTCTCCGTAGAGGGCAATACTTGGCTCAATCACCCCAGAATGGTAGCAGCAGGATTCGGGGAAAGTGGTGCGTTTCCGGCATTCTAAACACCGCTCGAGCAGGTTTTGAAGTCAGTGTTTTGTAAGGCTTGACTTTGGCTCGAGGCTGTGGATGTGACGCGCCCGAGGCCCGCAAGGGTAGATTGAGGCATGTTGCGAATTTTCCGAGCCTTGCCCCGCGCAATGCTTTTATTGTTGCTGTCATTGTTGGGTCTGATGCTGACGTTCACTGCCGCCCTCGCCAGTCCAGTTAAACTTGACGGAAAAGAGTTGCTCCCTCCGCTCGAGACGCGAGATGACCTCGATTCGGACCTGAACCTGAGCTTGCTCGATGAACGACTGTCGCTGGCCGATTTTGAACGTTTGGGTGTACGCAGCGAGTTGTTCCCAAGCTCAACCCGACTTTCACGCGGCACGGCAAGGCTCGAGTTTTCTGAAGGTGCTGGCGGTTGGGCTTTGGGCGGTTTGAAACTGCCCGGATTGCGGCCCCCGGTCGTGGCAGACGGGACGGTCTGGATTCCGGTTCGGGTTCTGCCCTATCTGGGTTTCAACCTCAGCACCGAGGATGAGACGATTCTGGTCTCGAGCCTGAATGCCAGTTCAACCACTGGCACAATTACGGCAGAACCTCCTCAAATCGCTTCGAATACCAATCAAATTACTGCCACACGAGTCAACCGGGGCATCAACACCCGAATTGTCCTCGAGTTGGCGCAGGCCGCCGCCTTCGAGTCAAGCATCGCCGTTGGACGTTCCAGCCTGCGTTTGCGCGGGGTCGAGGTCATTCCGCGCCTGATTCCGGTCGGCAGCGAGGCCGTCGTGCGGGCCAGACTGATCCCGGATGGCGAAGATGCGATCCTCGATCTCGAGACGAACCCGAAGGCAGACATCAAAGTCTTTGCGCTCGCCTCCCCAGATCGGATCGTGATTGATGCGCAGGTTCCGCCCGGTGCTCCGCCCGTTCCGGGTCCGACACCACAGGGAATCGCCACGCTCGAGACGGGGATTGGTGCCAAAAAGCTGACGCTCGTGACCATCGACCCGGCCCGTTTCACACCGAAGTTAAGCGTTGCACCGTGGGGTGGGGCATTGCGGGTGCTCGAGCATGCGCAGGCAGCCGGTGCAGTCGTGGCGGCCAACGCCGGATATTTCGATCCGGCCAGCAACCTGCCGGTCGATCTCGCGCTCTCCGAGGGTGGCGTTCGCGCCTACGCCCGAGGCAACCGGGCCACGCTCGGGCTGCACCCAGATGGTCTGCCATTGTTTGGCACGCCCAAAGTCCGTCTCAACCTCAGTTTTCAAATCGCCGATGGGACGCTCGAAGTTCTGATCAACTCGATCCGACCCGACCCGAACCCCAAATGGATCACATCGTTTGTCGGCGATGGGTTCGTTCCAGTTGGTGGCGATGGCTTTTTGACACTGGTGATCTCGAGTCGCGTTGCGGCAGATGGCAGCCTGCAACCGATTGTCGTCGATATCCGTGATGGCCTGAGCATTCCCGAGCCCGGCGAGTTGACCGTGACTTACAGCAGCCAGGCGCAACCAGCCCTCGACAACATCGAATTTGGCTCGAGTGCGAACGCGAACTTGCAATGGTCAGATCCAAGCTGGACGGATGTGCAACACGCGATTGCCGCCGGACCAAAACTGATCACCAATGGGCAGTACGTGGTCAATCCGCAACTCGAGGGTTTCGATCCGACCCGTGACATCTGGCGTTCAACCCGGCAGGTCGGGTTTGGATTGGACGCGCAGGGCCGGTACGTGATTGCGCTTCTCGAGCAGGGCACACCCGAAGAGTTCGCCAAAGCCCTTTTGCTGCTCGGCTTGCGTGAGGCGATGCGTTTTGATTCCGGCTCGAGCGCCAGCGTTTACCTGGCGGGCGGCATGATCGGTGGCAAGTGGGGCCGAACCGTGCCGAACGCGCTCGTGTTCGTACCAAAGCAATAAAACGTTACTGAAGCCTGATTCGACCCTCTGACTTCAGACCACGAATCTGCTCGAGCACCTCGGCAAGCAATGGGATGGTCCCAGCAACCACGATTAACCCGACTTCAGGCGTGATTTGGCGAGCAAGCTCGAGCGCTCTGCTGACGGATGGTGCAACTCGAGCGTTTGGATAATGTTCGGCGATTTCCTCAGGAAGTGCAGCCCGAGGTGACAGGCTTGGGCGCGTCGTGATGACCTGCGCATTCAAGCTCGAGAAGACTTTTGCAACACTGCCGAGGTCTTTGTCCTTCATGCCCGC
>JAYURE010000631.1:0-10777 GCA_043756345.1 Deinococcales bacterium
AACCTTCAAGCTGCTCGAGCGAACCGCACCACGCAGCAAGCGCCGTGACTTTCAAGCCGTGCGCGTCAAGCAATTCTCGAGCGATTTTCAGATGCTCATCGCTGGCCCAATCGGGATGCAAATGTGCGCCCCACAAATCCAGTGCAGAAAAACCCATCGCTTTGATCTCGGACAACATTCCACCGAAACGATCACGAAACGACTCGAGCGGTTTGAAAAAATCTTGAGTTGCGCCATCGCCCTGCATCCAACCTTCGGTCATGTTGTAGGCGAGTTCGCGGGCGACGAAATTGGCGGAAATAAAACTGGCTGTGTTCGTAGCGACTGGGTTCATGCGGCCTCCAAAATGATGACTCGAGAATTCAAGCTCGAGCGTGTGGTCAGATCAATCGAGTTCTCTGGCCCGCAAGAAATTCCGGTAGTACAAACCAGATTTCTTGAGCGTGCGTTCCTGCGTTTCAAAATCGACATGAACCATTCCGAAACGTCGGGCGTACCCTTCGGCCCATTCGTAATTGTCCAGCAGCGACCAGGCGAAATACCCGTCGAGCGGCGCTCCAGCTTGAATCGCGGCGTGCGCAGATTCGAGGTGACGCTCGAGGTACTTGCGGCGACCCTCGTCATTGACTTGCCCATCAACCAATGTGTCATCAAAGCACGCGCCGCTCTCGGTGATGATCAAGGATTTGACCGGGTAATCGTTTTTGAGGCGCAGCATCAAATCGCGCAAGCCATCTGGGTAGATTTCCCAACCCATGTCGGTGCGCTCGAGATCGGTGTGTACCGTCTCGAATCCAGCTTCGCCCGCGTCATGTTTGACGACGTGACGGATGTAGTAATTCACGCCCAGAAAATCGGTTGGCACGGCAATCTTCTCGAGGTCGCCGTCAAGCATTTTTGGTAAGACTTGCGCGTAAGCCTCGAGCATGTCCTGCGGGTAACCACGACCATAAATCGGATCGAGATACCAACGGTTCGCAAAGCCATCCATGCGGCTTGCGGCCATCTCGTCCTCGCTCGAGTCGCTTGCTGGGTAGATCGGCCAGAGGTTCGGGGCCATGCCAACTTGCGCGTCTTTCGAGTTTTCCCGAATGATCGGCACGCTCAGGCCGTGCGATAACAGCAAGTGATGCGCGGTTTGCAACTCGAGTTTTTTGTCCTTCAAACCCGGCGCGAAAATCCCCAGACCGTACCCGAGCACCGCCGTACACCACGGTTCGTTGTGCGTGATCCAATGCGCAACCCGATCACCCAAGCGGCTCGAGAGCACATGCGCGTATTCCTCGAAGGCATGCACCGTGTCACGGTTCGGCCAGCCACCCTTGTCCTCGAGTGCCTGCGGAAGATCCCAATGGTACAGCGTCAACCAAGGCGTGATGCCACGCTCGAGCAGGCCATCGACAAGGCGCTCGTAAAACGCCAGACCTTTCTCGTTGACTTGCCCGCGCCCGTTCGGAATCACCCGAGGCCACGCGACCGAAAAACGGTACGCCTCGAGACCCATGTCTTTCATCAAATCCAGATCGGATTCCCAACGGTTGTAATGATCGCAACCCGGATCGCCATTTTCACCGTTGCGGGTTTTGCCCGGTGTCGCCGCGAACGTATCCCAGATGCTCTGGCCGCGCCCATCGATTTGCGTCGAACCCTCAATCTGGTAACTCGAGGTGGCGGCACCCCAGACGAATTTTCTTGGAAATTGGTTGCGATCAATCATAGAAAATCCTTTTCGGTCACGGGTCTCGAGTCACAGGTCACGGGTTCTGAGTGTTGAGCCATCTCGAGCCTGAACATGATTTGTTTTTCCTCATCGCTCATCGCTCATCGCTAATCGCTCACTGCTGATCGCTATTTCACCAACGCCTCGAGCAACGGTTGACGGAACGTTTTTGTTTTCGGATCGTAAATTCCAAAGCCACCGTTGTACTCCCAGTACGCCCAGGAGAAGCCTCGAGCCTCCGCCTCATCGCGTGTAAACCGTGTCCAGGTGGCTCGAGATTCGATTGGTCCTTTTTCATACGCGCCAAACTCACCCATGAAAATCGGTTTGTTCTGTGCCCTGCCATACTCGAGTGCCGTGTCCAAATACTTGCGAATCTCAGCCTGCTGCTCGGACGTGTTCGTCCAGGTTGTGCCGACCCAAGCTTTGGATTGATCACCAACCCAATCCGCCCCCTGATGCGTGAATTGAAACGGGGTGTAATTGTGAAAAGTCAAAATCAAGTTTGGATCGTCCGGCAAATTCAGATCCTTAAACCGTTCGGCATTGTTCCAACCGTTCGGGCCAACAATCACGGCTCGAGTTGGATTGGTTTTGCGCACCATCGCCAAGGCTGCGGCCATGTGATCGTTCCAGTACGGCTCGATAAACTCGTGCGGTTCGTTGTACAACTCGAAAATCACGTTCTCGGGCTGGTTCTTGTAACGGTTCGCAATCTGTCGCCAGACATCGACCAGGCGCACCTTCAAGTAATCCTCTGGCCCTTTGAGTTCATCGAAATGATGCACATCAATGATGATCGCCAGACCTCGAGTTTTGGCGCGTTGAATCGCCCAGTCCACGCGACGAAACAAGTCCGGTCGAATGTTGAACGGTTCGTATGGTTCGATGTGCGCACTGAAACGCACCGGCAAACGCACGGCCGTAAATCCAGCCGCTTTGATCTGATCAAAGAAAGCTTCCTCGAGCTTGACACCCCAGGCACCTTCTTTTGGTGATTCCAGCCCGGAAATGTTCATGCTTCGGGCCAAAAGTTTGTTGACCTCGAACACGTTTGAAGTCGTTTGGCTCGAGCCGGTTTGACTTGTCATCAGCATCACCAAATTGCAGAGAAGAATTTTTGTGACCCATTTTTTTGACATGATTCACCTCGAGCAGTCACGTAAAAGACTGCCGTTCTCAAAACTCAAGACTCAGAACTTACTTGTCCAATCCCGGCATCATCATGGCGCGGAAGTACGGGCGTTGCGCCAACAAGAACAACCCGACTGGCAAGGCTGAGGCGAGCATCCCGGCGGCGGCGGTCAGTTGTGGGTTGGCTTGACCGTAGGCGCTCGAGAAGCGGTTCAGGGCTACGGAAATCAGTTGCAGATCGTCTTTGCCTGCCAGGTACAGTTGGGCGTTAATGACATCGTTCCAGGAGCCAATAAATTGGAAGATGGCGACCGAAATGATTGCGGGACCAGCCAGTGGCACGATGATTTTCCAGAGGATCTGCAGTGGGTTCGCACCATCGAGCATTGCAGCCTCGTCGAGATCTCGAGGGATGGCCAGGAAGAATTGGCGCAGCAAGAAGATGGCGAATGCGTTGCCGAAGAAAAATGGCACGATCAATGGCAACCAGGTGCCGACCCAGCCGAGTTTGTAGAAGATGATGTAGGTCGGAACGATCATGACTTCTCGAGGCAGGATCAAGGTGGTTTGCAGAATGCCCATCAGGACTGGCAAGTATGGCAGGCGGTAACGGGACAGGCCATACGCGACCATCACGCCAGAAACGACTGTGCCAATCGTGGCCAGGATCGAAACGATCAGGGTGTTGGTGAAGTAACGAATGAAATCGAGTTGCTTGGATGCCTCCGGGTAATTGTTCAAGCGTGGACTGAATTCGTAAATGCGCTTCAGGGTGCGGTACGAGCCTTCCCAGGTGATGCGTTGCTTGGTGATCGGATCGAGGAAGACGCTTGATTCACGGCTTTTTTCGATCATGGCGAGTTGCTGCATCCCGTTCGCGGTTGGCACGTTGTACATCTCGAGCGGCAAACCGTTGAAGGTGAATTGTTTGACGGCCGATGGGTACTGCGGTTGGTCGGCTTCGGTGGCGGCTGGCCCGAGCGACGAGTTGATGCTGAAGTACAGTGGGCGCAGGTAGATGCTGGCAATGAAGATCAGAATTGCGGTAATGGCCATTGCCATGACGTACTTGCGAATTTCGCGCAGTTGCTGTTGATTGTGCGCTTGCGCTTTGTGCGCGGTGTTGCTGGCGACCAGACTCATTTGCGGACCTCCCCGGCGTAGTAGACCCAACGGCGTGCCGTGTAAAACAGCAATTGTGTGATGGCCAAACAAGCGATGAACAGAATCCAGGCGAGTGCCGATGCCTTACCGGTGTTGAAATACTGGAATGCCTCTTTGAACAGCATCAGCATGAAGAACAAGCCTGCGTCGTCCGGGCCACCCTGACCACGGTAAAGCACGAACGGAATTGTGAAGTACTGAAAAGCGGCAATGACTTGCGTGACAACCGAGAAGAACAGCACCGATGAGACCAGTGGAATCGTGATCTTCCAGAACGAAACGCTCGAGGTTGCACCATCTATCGTGGCGGCTTCGTAGAGTTCATTGGGCACGTTTTTCATGGCGGCCAGGAGTTGCAAAATTGAACCACCAATCGACCACAATCCAATGATCGCCATGGCGGGAATGACGGCCCAAGATTGGGTTAGCCATTGCGGTCCTGGAATGCCGATGCTCTCAAGGAAAACGTTCAACGGGCCTCGAGAGTTCAATGTGCCTTGCCAGATCAAACCAACCACCACGGGCGGTAGGAGTTGTGGCAGGAAAAACAGCGTCAGGAAGAAACCTTTCCACATCAGGTGTTTGGAATTCAAGAACAAAGCCAGCATCAGCGGTGCGAACAGCAGCAGCGGTACGGAAATCAACATGTACCGAAATGTCACCAGCATGGATTTTTGCACGACTGGATCGGTAAAAATCGTTAACCAGTTGGTCAGGCCAACGAATTTTCCACTGTTTTCAACCACGTTGTAACTGGTGAATGACAGCACGAACGAGTACAGCATCGGGCCAACGAAGAACAACAGCAGTCCGATCAACCATGGCGAGATGAAAAACAAACCCCAGCGGCGCTCGAGTTCGTCCAGACCCAACGGCTTTTTTTCTTTGGCTGCAATCATGATCATCCTTTGCGCGGACTAGAAGTGACTTGGCTTGAGCGGTTTATGTGACGTGGCCCGTGCAAACAAAAAATCAGAGCCAATTCTCGTGTTGTGATTTCAAAATCGAATCTATTAAAAGCTCGAGCAACCCCAAGAAAGTGTGATGCAGTTTCAGGGTTGCTCGAGGGCGATGCAGATCTAATCTCTACTTACGGCTTTACTTCTTCTCGTCGTAGGCGCGTTGCAACTCGCCCTTCATGTCAGCAACTTCTTTCTCGAGGTTCAAGTCAGGAATGCTGAAGATCTTGGTTTCGTACTTTGCCAAGAGGTCCTTGGCCTTGAGGTAGTTGGGCAGCACGGTTTCGTGGTTCGGGTTGTCCACGTACTTCAAGCTTTCGGAGACGGTGGACCAGTTGATCTTGTTTGGCGCGTACTTCTTGTCCAATCCAGCTTTGAAGCCCGCTTGGAATTTCTCGGCGGCTGGGAATGCACCGTAGGTCTCGAGCAATTCTGGTTGTTGCATCAGCCACCACATGGCTTGGAAGGTTTCGTCCTTGACCTTAGAGGTCTTGATGATGCGGAAGGTATCGGCGTGCAGCTTGGCGGTGTACTTGCCTTGGTAGCTTGGGACGACTGCAACTTGCCAGTTCTTGACCTTGCCGGTGGCGGGTGCGTCCAAGCAGCAGGTGTACCAAAGATGCGTGTAACCCATCGCAAACTTGCCGGAGTTGAACGGGTTGCCCTGACCAAACTCTGGGGTGTTGATGATGTCGTTGTTGGCCATGAAGTGGTCTTTCCAGATGCCGTTGTGAATGTACTTCCAGGCTTTGATCCATTGGGCTGGGACTTGCGCGTTGCCTTTGGCATCGACCATGATGCCCGCACCGAACGGCGTGCCGAGGGCTTGCATGCTGGTGCCCCATTGTGGCACGTAACCGTACTGAACGATCTTCTTCGGATCGAAGCCGGGTTTGCCAGCCAGTTTGCCGTTGGAATCCACCGTCAGTTTCATTGCCAGGGTGCGCATGGCGTTCCAGTCCCAGGTGCGGCCCTGGTACTTCTCGCCGAATTTCTGTGGAGGGTAAGGCAGTTTGGCCTCGTCGAAGAGGTCTTTGTTGATGTAGAAGAAGCTTGGGAAGACCGCGTAAGGCAAGCCTTCGCCGCCTTGCGATTCCTTGTAGAACTTGACCAGGGCATCATCAATATCCGAGAGGTCTGGTTTGAACTTGGCGATCTGTGCGTCCATGTCGTGCCATTGGCCTTTGAACAAGCCTGCGCCTTCGGTTCCGACGGGTCCGACCAAATCTGGTGGGTTGCCCGCCGCGATGCGTGTGGCAAGTTGCTGCTGGCTCGCACCGTTCTGGTTCTCGACGATCTCGAGCACCAGGTCGATCTTGTCTTGGGACTTGTTGTACTTCTCAACGGCGGCCTTCTCGACTGGGATTTGACCGGCGCTGGTGCCAGTACCCAATCCGACGTACCAGACGACCTTGGTTTTGCCGCCTTGCGCGAGGATGCCTGTTGCGACGGCAGCCCCGAATGCGGCGACGAGTGCGAGCTTGCGGACGGTGGATCGGTTCATGGTTTGCCTCCTATGAACTAGCAAAAACTGAACTACTCACAACTGAATAACCTTCAACTGAACTGCTTCCCAGGTGTGGACTCGAGGTTTTCTCGAGACCGGTATGACAACGGCTACAGCGGGTGCAAAAACGACAGAAGCCGCCTGGCACCTTTGGAACAACAAGTTGTTTACTAAACTTGGTGCGATCAAAGTAGCGCAGTTCATTGACCCATGTCAAGAGGGGAACAGTCTAGGAAAACCAACGCGCAGTCTCGAGTGAAACAAAACGTGTCGGGCACGAAACAAATGTACCCTGACCCGCAACCTCGAGCCTTCATCATTCTGGCAAGAACCGTGTAGGGTTTTCAGATGTCCGCAAGACACCACAAAACCCGAGACGGCAATCTCGAGGTGAACACTGAACCTGAGCACCAAGCTTGAAGGCGTGTTCCAAAACTCAATTGGCTCGAGATCGTTTTTTCGACGCGACCGTGCTTTCACGCACGACCAACTCGACCGGAATCAAATCGATGGATTCAGCATCGTCTTTACGGTCAATCAGCCGTTCCAATCCACGCCTGCCGAGCAATTCCTTGTTAACCCGAATTGTCGTCAGTGACGGATTCGATTGCGTTGCCGTGTCGATGTCGTCGAAACCCACAATCGCAATGTCCTGCGGGATGCGCAACCCCTTTTCCAAGCAGCAACGAATGGTGAGCAGCGCAGACTCATCATTCCAGCAAAATATTGCGTCTGGCGGATTGGGTAATGCCAACAACTCGAAAACGGCGTTCTGATTCTGTTCCCGGATGTTCGGCGTTTGGTTCACATCCACTTCCATCGTCACCAAATCCGGATCAAGAGGCACGTTCGCCTCGAACAGCGCCTCCTGAAAACCGCGCAAGCGTTGTCGAATCGAATAATGGCCCGGACCGTTCAAAAAAGCGATCCGTTCTTTGCCAATCTCGACCAAGTGTTGCACCGCCAGTTTCGCCCCGGCGATGTTGTCCATGTTGACCGATGGCATTCCTGGCGAGAAATGATCAACCAGCATCATCGGAATGCCCAAGCCAGCGATCCGTTCGAGCATTCGGGGTTTGAAAAAACTAACGCACAAGAGCGCATCGGCCTCTTGACGGCGAATCATCTCGAGCGTGCGGTGGCGATCACCGGGCCGCAGGGTCAAGTATTGCAAGACGATCTCGAGTTCGCGTGAAGCATCCTCGACCCCGTGCAGCACGTGCGAATAGAACGGGTTGGTCGGCACGTCGGTGTCCAGCCGACACACCACGAACGAAACGCGACGAATCTTGTTTTGCCGCAAATTGTCTGTGTTGTACCCAAGCTCGAGCGCGGCCCGCAAGACCTGCATTCGCGTGTCTTCGCCCAATCCGGCCTGATTTTTGAGCGCCCTCGAGACCGTGCCAATCGAGACACCGGCACGGTTGGCGACATCACGGATGGTGATGCCACGCGCCGTTTCTCCGGTGGCAGGTCGCCCCCGGCCCGAGTCGCTCACTTTGGTCATGCGGCGGATGATAGCAGATTTGTTTCGTAAACCCAAGATGATGACCTGCGCATCCGGCTAAGTCGAATGGCGTAGTGGCAAAACTTCCACGTGACAGACGTGATTTGTGAATACACTTTTGACTTCTCGAGTCTTTGATGCTACCGTCAGCGTTAAATTTTACTAAACGAATTTCCTGACAAGGAGCCTTCATGGATCATCCGAAAACATCCACCGTGCTGCATTCTGGTTGGTCCTTCAAGCAACGAAATTCAGAAGTGATGCTCGAGGCTGACTTTTCGGGTGACGGCTGGCGATCTGCGCAAGTGCCCGGAACCGCGCACACCGATTTGATGGCGCACGGCCTGATTCCCGATCCGTTTTACGGCCTGAATGAATTGGACGTGCAATGGGTTGGTGAGACCGATTGGTTGTACAAACTCGAGTTTGATGTGGCTGAAATCTCGAGCCAGATGGACTTGTGTTTCGATGGTTTGGACACCTTCGCCAAAGTCTGGTTGAACGGAGAATTGATCCTCGAGTCGGACAATTTTTTCCTGGCGCACCGGGTCAATGTCACGCAAAAACTTCGTGTTGGTCAAAACGAATTGCAAGTCTTGTTCGAGAATTCTTGGGATCGCGGCAAGCAAATCGAGGCCGCAAACGGTGGGCCACTGCCGGTTTGGAACGGCGACTCGAGCCGGTTGTACATTCGCAAAGCCCAATACCATTACGGTTGGGATTGGGGTCCGAAACTGATCACCACCGGATTCTGGCGCGGTGTCAGGCTCGAGACTTTTGCAGCCCGAATCATGGATGTCCATGCGCCAATCACGTTGGCCGATGATCTTGCCAGCGCCGAATTCGCCGTCAAACTCGAACTCGAAGGAAACACTTCTGGCTCGAGCTTGCAACTGATCTTGCGTGACCCACACGGAAATCTGGTCGAGGATGCACGAATCAAAGCCAGCCAACTCGAGCATGTTTTTACGGTCATCAAGCCCGAACTGTGGTGGCCAAACGGTTACGGCCCGCAATCGTTGTACTCGCTCGAGGTGGTGCTCGAACGTGACGGAACGATCCTCGACTCGAAAAATTTGAAACTCGGCGCTCGAAAGTTGCGCTTGCTCGAGGAACCATTGATTGCCGATCCCGGCACATCGTTTGTGTTTGAAATCAACAACGTTCCCATTTTTTGTGGCGGCGCGAACTGGATTCCCGACGACAATTTTCTGCCGCGAGTCACGCCAGAACGCTACCGAGAACGGCTCGAGATGGCTCGAGATGGCAACATGACCATGATCCGAGTTTGGGGCGGCGGTATTTACGAAGACGACGTTTTCTATCAAGCTTGCGACGAATTCGGATTGCTCGTCTGGCAGGATTTCATGTTCGGTTGCGGCATATACCCGGCCCATGCTGCCATGCAGATGAGTGTCAAACTCGAGGCTGAACAGAACGTGATTCGATTGCGCAACCACGCCTGCCTTGCGATCTGGACCGGCAACAACGAGGATTACCAAATCGCCCTCAGTCGTGGCCTTTACGACCACACGCAAAGCCCTGAAAACGCCAAACAATTTCCGGCTCGAGTCATCTACGAACGCCTGCTGCCCGAAATCGTTTCGAGGCTCGATCCGCACCGACCGTACAAACCTGGCAGTCCGTGGGCCGGAGCAGACCCGGACGATCCAACCGTTGGCGACCGTCACGCCTGGAACATCTGGGGGCGCATGGCGCTCCCGTATCAGCATTACAAAACCGAAGGTGGCCGGTTCATCAGCGAGTTCGGCATGGCCGCCGCGCCATCGATGCAGACCTTGCGCAAATGGTTGCCACCAGAAGACCTCACGCCGTCCTCTCGAGGCTTCGAGTTTCACATCAAAGCCGATGACGGAGCCCGTCGCCTGAACGCCTACCTGACCGATCTGGTGCCAATGCCGAGCGATCTCGAGGCTTATGTCTACGGTACGCAACTCAATCAATCCGAGGCGCTTGGCTTTGCCTACCGAATTTGGCGCAGGCAATTCGGTGCTCGAGGTCATCAAGCTGTTGGAGGGGCGTTGGTCTGGCAGATCAACGATTGCTGGCCGGTCACCAGTTGGGCGATCATCGATTCCGAACGTCACGCCAAACCCGCGTATTACGCGATCAAACGCGAACTTGCCAGCATCACTGTGGGCCTCGAGCATCTGGGCAACCCGCTCAAACCCGACAACAACGGCGCGAACATTTGGGCCGTCAATGGAACCCTGAAAACACTTGAGGTTACGCTCGAATTGAACGCCTTCAGTTTGGACGGCACAAAATTGGCGAGCGAATCCCGAACCCTCAAGCTCGAGCCGAATCAAGCCACCGAACTCGGCACTTGGAAGCCTCTTATCAATCAACCTCTTGCGAATCAACCCGTCGTGATTGCCGCCCGAATTCTCGAGGATTCACATGTTCGTGCCCGAGCCAGTTTATTCCCGGAACCATACAAGCATCACCTGCCCGCCAACCCAACTCTCGAGATCACACGAATCGATGACGCGCATCTGAAATTGACCGTCACCAAACCCGCCAAAGGCGTTTGGCTCGAGTCCGATGACACACAATTCTTCGACAACTTCCTTGACCTCATGCCGGGTGATGAATTCCTCCTCCTTGTTCATCACTTCGGCTCGGGGCTGCCCATCAACGTCTCGGCACGATGGTTGGGCGGGCAGCAAGAATTCTCGCTCGAGCCCGTTCTGGCCGCAGATTGAACCCACACATAACCCGCACTTTGGACCGGGCTGGGTCAAATCCTGACTCGAGCTTGCACG
>JAYURE010000632.1:0-3763 GCA_043756345.1 Deinococcales bacterium
ACGACTTGAAATTCTCGAGCAGCCAATCGATAATCTAAGTTTTAACTTGGAGATACTTAGTCTCGAGCCCGCATTCTCGAACAGGCAGTTTCGACTCGAGCCAATTCAAGTTTTGCACTCGACGCCTATCCTTTCCAAGCTGCCAGGTACGATGAACCCATGCCCTGGATTTCCTTTGACCTTGACGGCACCATCTGCGACTTTCCGATGTACCACGCGGTCTTCAAATCCATGCGAGCCCATTGGCCCGAAGAAGCCCGCACCGCCCTGGGAAACCTGTACCAACATCGACTTGCCTCAGAAAATCCAATTCAAGCCTTTAACTGGGACGAGATGAACGCCGCTATCGCCAAAGAATTCCAACTCGAGCCGTTACCGGAAATCCTCGAGTATGCCGCGAAACAACATTTTGATCCCGCACTGGTTTACGCAGACACACAACCGGCATTGGTTCGACTGCGATCAGAAGGCTGGCAAGTCGTATGTGGCACCAACGGGTATGCCAAATATCAGGCGTATGCGCTGCAACGCCTCGGAATTGAGGTCGAAGGATTCGTCGCACCGGATACTGTAGGCTTTGCGAAACCTCAAGCAGAATTCTTGCGTTGCCTACCGAATGTCACAGGTGATCAGACCGCACTCGAGGGATTGATTCACGTTGGCGATGTTTTGACGCAAGATGTGCTGGCCGCGAATCGGGCGGGCGTGCTCGCAGCCTGGGTTTGGCGTGATATGCCTGAGGAAATACGGGCGATACCGGCTGCGTCTCGAGCCATTGACCCTAGCATGATCACGAAAGTTGCTGAACTGGCCGAACTCGAGTTTGGCTTGCACGGTCAGATGGCTGGTTCAAACTCGGATGTTCCTCCGAAACCAGATTTCGTGGTTGCCGATTTGCTCGAACTGGTGGAATTGCTCTAAACCGCTGATCACAACTGAGAGCCGCAATCCGTTTCGAGTTCTCCACATGCCGCAAAATAGAATGATGGAAATGGTCGATGTTCTCGTGGTCGGTGCGGGTTTGGCGGGCTTGGCTGCCGCTCGAGATTTAAGCAATGCTGGAAGAAGTGTGCTTGTCCTTGAGAAGTCCCGAGGCGTTGGCGGTCGTGCCGCCACGAAACGTTTGGACCTGAATCCCGGTGGCATCATCCGGGCCGATCATGGCGCACAATTCTTCACGGCCCGCAGCGAACGTTTTCAAACACTGATTGTGCAACTCTGCGAACTCGGCATTGTGCGCGAATGGACCCGAGGTTTTCCCAAACTCGGAGCGAACGCCCTCGAGCAGCGAAGCCCTGGCAATCCCAGGTACGTCTGTCCACCCGGAATGAGCAGCCTCGGCAAAGCGATTCAGGGCGGCCGGGAGAACGAAGCTCCGGTCAATGTCGAATACTCGGCAACAGTCGTGGCAATCGAGCAAACAAGTCACGGCTGGACGGCGGTGCGCGAGGACGGTCAGGAACGTCATGGCAGGACGCTGGTGATCAATGCGCCAGCGCAACAGGCACAAAAACTGTTGGAAGCACACCTGAACCAAGACCGACTCGAGGCGCTTTCAGCCGTGCGTTCCGATCCCTGTTGGGCCGTGATTGCCGCGCTCGAGACTCGACCAAACCCCGGATGGAGTGGACTGGAAATTGATGACCCCACCCTGGCTTGGGCGGCCCTTGATCACACAAAAAGAGACGCCGAATCACCCCCGGTATTGGTGCTGCATGCAACCTCAGCCTGGAGTCTCGAGCACCTGGAACAAACGCCCGAAACCGTACTCGAGCCGCTTTTAGAAACCGCCCAAAGCTTGCTGGGAGACTGGGTTGGAAATCGTCTTGCGGCGGTCGCTCACCGTTGGCGTTACGCCCTGCCAACCGTGACTTATCCCGGAGCATTCCTGGCGCAAGAAAGCCTGGTCGCGTGTGGCGATTGGTGCGCTCCGGCGGGAAGTCCGACCGGTCGGGGTTCACCTCGGATCGAAACGGCAATCGAAAGCGGCTGGGCCAGCGCCAAGTACCTGAACGAAATGCTCGAGGGCAAGTCAACTTCAATTTGAATCAACGGCGGCGGCGCGGCCCCGCAAAGCCGAGACCACGCTGAACGTCCGGGCTGACACCATCGGCCAGCAGGTGCAGCCATTGCGAGATGTAATACCCGACCATGATCGCCAGCGCATCGTCCTGACCGATGCGAAAATTGTGCAGTAATTCTCGAGCGAACCAAACCGGAACTGCCAGCAACAAAGCCAAGTAGAACAATCGCGTCAACGGCCCGATCAACCAAGTGTGCGACAAACCGCGATGGCTAAAGACCCAACCGTATGGCACCCACAAAAAGCCCAGCAATCCCCAGTTGCGTTTGCTCGAGACGTTCTGTTCGGCCAAATCCAAATCTGGCGAGAGTAGAAATGTGCCAGCCGCGAAAGCAGTCGTGAACAAACCGATCTGACCAACGTCGAAATGCGGCAGCAAGTTTTGCGACGAGGCGTAACCGTAACCGCCCGCCAAGGCCACGAATGAAAGTGTGTTGATCGCATTGTGAACTTGACCTGAAGGCACGGGCATAAGCTAACAGATTTTCGCCCGAGGATCAGGCTCGAGGATTAATCGAGTTTGATCGCAAACACTTTTAACGCACCTTCGGCACCATCCAGGGTCGGAAAATCCAACGGATCGGCCCCCAAAGAGGTCACGCCAGCCACCTGTCGTCGCGCATCACGCAAACCCGATTCGATTAAACGCAAAAACGAAGACCTCGAGAGTCCCGCATGGTTACAACAGGCGAGCAACGTGCCACCCGGCGCGATCACCGGCGCGGCCAACGCCACGAGTTCGTTGTAATGTGCCGCAACCGAAAAGCGTTTCAAACGGGATTTGGCAAAACTTGGCGGGTCCAGGATCACCAGGTCAAAGCGGTCGCTCCAACGTTGCATACGTCCAAGCCAGTCGAAGACATCACCAGAAATGAAATCCTGACGTTCCGGCTCGAGGTGATTCAGGCGGTAATTTTCCTCACCCCAATCCAGAGCGCGGCGCGACAAATCCAAATTGACAGTTCGGGTTGCCGATCCCAAACTCGAGGCGAGCCCAAAACCACAGGTGTACGAGAAAGCATTCAGGACCTTTTTGTTTTTGGTTTTCGTCTCGAGCCAAGTTCGCGTTGGACGCATGTCCAAGAACAAACCGACCGAAAGATCTCCGCCGGGACGGATCAGAAAGCGTCGCCCATCCTCGAGTACACGAACCTCTGGCGTTGGCTCACCCCAAGCAGGAAGTTCGGGAGCCAGATATTCGCGTTCCGTATTCGCCGCATGACGTGCCTCTCGCGGACGGCGTTTAAGGTAGATCGCTCGAGGTTGAATCACGTCCGCGATCAACTCGATCAAGCCCATCTCGTCTGTGGCCTCGAGTTCAACGTACAAACTCAGAACGAGCGTGGAATCAAACAAGTCCAAGGTCATGCCGGGCAAACCATCGGCCTCTGCATTGACCAAGCGGTAGGCATTCAAGTCCTGACGTTGCGCCAACGCATTCCGGCGGAACCGTGCGTCCTCGAGCAAATGCCGGAAGGATTGAGGTTCGGATTGAATCAGCCGCTCGAGCACGATTGCAGCTTAACCCCGGCCATGACCAATCAGCGGTCTGAATCGGAGTCCTCTTTCCAAGATCGGCACGCCAAACCCGGTTCGATTTGGGCGTTCAGCCCTCGAGCGATCTCAAAAAAAGTCGGGTCGTACAAAGGATTCGACCAAGACGGGGAGAGCACAAGCAAG
>JAYURE010000633.1:0-3758 GCA_043756345.1 Deinococcales bacterium
ACAGCGTCTTGAACGGTTTAAGTTCCTTGTTGCTGTCAAGGTTTTGGAACAACTCGAATGGTCGAGACTTCAAATTGCTGACCAGACCAAAGATGCTTCTCGATTGAGCATCCATCATCCCGCCGAATTGACTCTGCATCCCTCGAGTGAGAATCCCGAGCGCATCGTTAGCACTGATCGCACCGCTCGAGATGAGTTTGTCAAATGCTTTGCCAGTCAGTCCATACGATTTTTCTAACCACTGTCTGATCGGAACACCTGCGCTGGTGAGTTGCGCCATGTCCTCACCCTGCAATTTGCCTTTGAGCTTGATTTGCCCGAACGTTGAAATCATCCGGTTCATGCCGTCGGCTCCCAGACTCAGGCCGCTCGAGGTGTCACCAATGGCCCGCATGAGCGTTGGAATCTGCCGCAACGAGAACCCGTAACCCAGCAACCCCTTCGTGCTTTGGATCACGTCAGGAGTTTCAAATGGCGTTTCAGACGCGAATTTCAACGACCATCCGTATGTCTTGGCGGCCAGAGCACCGGATTTGAGCATGGTTTCCAAACTGATCAACTGCTGTTCTTTGTAGCCGACGGCATCAATGATTGATTTTCCAAGCAATCCGACACCACCCGTCGCCAGCATGTTCGGCAGGTTGAATAACATTCCCAGACCGCCCTGAATTGCGCCTCGAGCATTGGCCGATGCCGCCTTGATGCCATTGATTGTTCTGATCGCCCCAAGGCCCGAATGGATGAACGCATCCATGCCTCGAGACATGATGCCTGTGGCAGTTTGAGTGTTTTGGGCCGCACCACGCATGGCCGGACCAATTCCTCTGATCTGAGTGATGCCCTGACCACTCATTGAAAACATGCCTTGCAGTCTGAACGCCATGATTAAAACCTCCGTTCAACATGAATCTGATTCGGGTTCACGCTTCACTCGCAAGCACACGCGACCTATTCCGGGCTCGAGATGGGACGGCTTGACGCATGATCTCGAGTCGATTTAAGAGCGTGCGCTCACCGGTGCCGAACGGCCAGTAGTGGCCGCGAACGTGTTCAGGCAAGGTGATCGTGTGCCGGTTCGAGAGCACTTCACGTTGAATCAGCCCTCGATTGACCAATGCCGGAAGTTCTTTGATCACGCTTTCTCGGGCGACTCCGACGACGAAGGCAAGGAACCGTTGTGTCTCGAGGCTTGCACCCAACGCATCGAGCGCGATCAACAGGCGTTGTGGTGCGGGCTCTCGGAAGGCAGCGAACCAGTAAGCATTTGCGGCGGAAGCTTTCCAGACTTCGGCCTGACTGAGTTCACGGCGCGGTTTGACTTTGGTGCCTTTGAACGTCTCGAGTCCAAATCCTTCCGGGAAGGTGTTCGCACCCGGCCACAGGCAACCGGGCAGGAAGGATAGGGCTGCGCGGCACCTGCTTTGGAACACGATAACTGCACCCGAAAGGACGAGTCCGGGTTCGTCCGCACCATCAAGGATTTCGAGTGCATCGCCGGATTCGATCATTTCTTGAAGGGCGGTTTTCATTGTGTTCATCATGGTTGTTTGGTTCGCTTGATGCGTTGTCACACTTCACTTCTCACTGAGTGTCGGATGCTCACGCGCCGCCCGGTGTGGTCACGGCGCAGTAATCCAAGACAATCGCGCCGTGACGAAACTCGAGCAGGTAGCCCATGCGTTGATCTCGGTTCTCAAGGAATTCTTCTTGAACAATTTGCCGCACGGTATCGAGGGCGAGCAGTGAGGGCGCGTGTGGTGACAGGGCGAGCGTCCAAGCACCGTCTTGGTCGGTGTGAAGCTCGAGGTGAACTTCGTGGTGCGCTGCCAGGTAAGTCATGGCCTCGAGAGCTTCATTGAATTCGGGTGTGACAAGCACTTGCTGGTCGGTGGGCTTCATCGTGGGCCTTTCAAGTGCTCGAGAAACAAGTGCTCGAGCGTTTCGTTTGAGAGTTTGGCGAGGCGTGCGTTCAGGTCGGTGATGATGTCGGGCTCGAGGTCGTCAAGCGATTTGAGTTTGCGCTCGAGCCCGACCAGGTTGCCCACGAAAGCGCGGGCCACGGGCAGGCGTGCGGCACGGATCACCGAGACTGAGTTCAAACGCACCCAGGCGAGGCTCGAGGGTTTGTGGCGCATCAGTTTTTTCCACCTACAAAATTGTTTTTGCTGTGCAGCGCATCTTCAAAGCGCACACGATCTCCAACCCAAGTCACATCAATGGTTCCGGTTTCACCGCCGCGCCTTTTCCCAATGATCAATTCGCTTGCACCATCGGCGTGACTGTCGTAGTAACCCGAGCGGTAAGGGAAGACCACAACATCGGCCTCTTGTTCGACATCGCCCGATTCGCGCAGGTCTGAAAGCATCGGTCGTTTGTCACCTCGAGCTTCAACGGCTCGAGACAGTTGCGATAGGCAAAGCACCGGTACACGCAACGCGCCCGCCAAGTCCTTGAGCGTTCGGGCCATATACCCAACCTCCTGCACGCGATTCTCGGGACCTCCGTTGCCTTTACGTGGTGCCAGACGTTGCAAATAATCAACGATGAGAAAGTCAATCGGCTGAGCACGATGTTGGCGATGTGCTTCGGCGGCAAGTTGGTCTACCGTCAGGCCGCGTTGATCGTTGACATTGAAGCGACCCGTGACCCTCGAGAGGGCGTACTCGATTTTGTTCAGATCGGCCTGGTCAAGCCTGCCTTGTTGGAATTGCGTGTAATTGACTCGAGCCTCCTGGCACGCTGCACGGCCCGTGAGTTCATCTCGGGTCATTTCGAGAGAGAAGATCAGGACGTTCAAACCTCGGCGGGCATTGTGCGTGCCGATTTGCAAGGCCAACCCGGACTTGCCCATACCGGGACGCGCTGCAACAATAATCAACTGCCCAGGATCGAGGCTTGACACAGCGCGGTCAAAGTCGGTGAGACCCGTTGTGACGACTCGGGCGTTGGGGTCGGTGCGTTTGAGAATGTTCGCCTGGTAGACGCTCTGCCAGTCGCTGAGCAGTGGTTGAGTGTGCTGTTGACCTCCAAGTCGGGGGGCGGCATCACCGAGGATTGTGGACGCTTGGGCGAACGTTTCGACCACACTCAGGTCTTGATCGGTGAGTACCTGGATTTTTTGTCCAGCAGTTCGCAATGCCCTAAGTCCCGCTTTTTCGCCAACGATGCTCGCGTAATGATCAGTGTGCAACGAGACCATGCCTTGATGCTCGTGCATTCCAACCAAGTACGCCACGCCACCAACGGTTTCAAGATGGCCTTGGTCTTGAAGTTTCTGTGCAACGATCTCGAGGTCAGTGGGTCGGCCTTCAGCACGAACAGCCTCGAATGCCCGCCAGATCAGCCGATGCCGCTCAAGGTAAAAGCTTTCCGCGTTGACGAGAGGCGCAGCGGCATAAAATTGTTCTCCATCAAGCAGGATGCCCGCAAGCACCATCTGTTCGGCAGATTCTGCATAAAGTTCATTCATAACTTTTTCCTCGATGGGTGGTTCGATTGGTCGGGCGTGGCTGCGTTTGGTTGTCGTTTTTGATCTGGCACATAAAAGTCTGCCCAACCTGACAGGGCACTGCGTTCGATTGCTTCCTCTGGGTCAACGCCTTGCTTTGCAAATCCAGCAAGTTTTTTGAAAGCCATTGAAGCAACTCGAGGCGTGATCTGACCAGACTTTTTGTGCTTGCTGCGCATCTCGAGGTAAGCGCCCCAAGCGTCCGCGAATCCATCCAAACGGGCCAGTGTTTCAGGGGGTTCGGGAAGTT
>JAYURE010000634.1:0-10740 GCA_043756345.1 Deinococcales bacterium
GCCCTTGAAAATGCGCGATTGCACAATGCCGAACGCCGTGTCGCCAGCGAGGAACGCCTCAGAAATCGAATCTCGAGCGCCGTCGCCAGTTTGCGCAGCGTGCGTGAATTCAGCATGGCCCTGCTCGAGGAATTGGCACAAACGTTTGGGTATCGGTTCTTGAGCCTGTACACGCTCGAGACCGGCAGAAACTCAGGCACGAACACAGGCTCGCCGAGTACAGCGGGCGTGCTTCACATGCAGGCACAAATCGGCTACAAAACCCCATTCAAGCAAATCCCACTCGAGTTCGGCATCAATGGCCGAGTCGCCAGCACCGGACAGGCGGTCCTAACCAGCGCCGAAGACCCAGATTTCCAAATCGCTGATGATGGCATGACCTCAATCCTCTGTGTGCCATTGCGAACCGGCGAGCGGGTGCTCGGCACGTTGTGTATCGAATCCTATGGCCAACCACAACTTCAATCCAACGATCTCGAACTGATCACCTCATTGGCCGAAAGCGTTTCGTTCGCGCTCGAGAACGCCCGACTGTACGAACTCGAACGGCGACGCGCCCGTGACGAACGGCTGCGTTTTGAAATCTCCCGCGCCATCGCCCGCCTCTCGAGCGAACAATCCCTTTGTGAAGCCCTGGTTGCCACGCTTTTTGAGGTGCTTGGTTACGACCACATCTCGATCTTCCGTTATGAACATGATGGTTTGCACCTGCAAGCCCAACACGGCTACGAAACACCCACGCGCTTCATGCCCATCACACGCGGCATCACTGGACGTGTGGCCCGCACCGCGCAGGCTGTATTCGTGCCCGATGCCCGCCAAGACCCGGATTACCTGCACGTCAAAACCGACTTGAACGCCATGATCAGCGTGCCACTGCTCGGACGCGACGGTGTTCTGGGCGTGCTGAACGTTGAAAGCACCGATTCCGCACGGCTCGAGATCGCCGACCTCGAGATGCTGACCAGCCTGACCGGGCCGGTCGCCATCGCCATCGAAAACGCCCGACTGTTTGAACTCGAACAGCGCCGTGCCCGCGATGAACGCATCCGTTCGAGCGTCTCGAACGCCCTGGTGCGCCTGCGTACCGTCCGAGAACTGTGTCGCGCCGTGGTCAATGAGGTCGCCTCGAGCCTGGCGTACACGCACGTCTGCGTGATGCAACTCGAGCAGATCGATTCAAAAGGGCACGATTCAAAAGGGCACGGGTCAGCACCGTCCGAACGCCTGCGGGTTCAAGCCCAAGTCGGCTACCGCAACCTGCCAGAATTCCTGCCGTTGCAGGGCAGCTTCAGCGGACAGATCGCCCGCACCCAACAGCCCACACTGATCAGTGACAGTTTCGAACAAACCGAATACTTGCGCTTCGATTCGGAACTCGTGTACGCCATCGGCGTGCCGCTCCTCGGACGAGACGGGGTTCTGGGAACACTCGTGGTCGAAAGCGCAGGAACACCCAAACTGACCGCCACCGACCTCGAGATGCTGGTCTCCCTGGCCGCACCGATCTCGGTGGCGCTCGAAAATGCGACCCTGCACGAATCGCTCGAGCGTCGCGCCCGCGAACTCGAGAACCTGGGCCGCGAGGCGCACTTCGCCGCCACGCACGACACCCTGACCGGCCTGCCGAACCGCCGCGCCTTCGAGGTCGACGCCATGCAACTCTTAGAACAACAACGCGGCAACCAGCAACCATTCTGCCTGGCCGTGATCGACCTGGTTGGATTCAAAGCTGTCAACGACAACTTCGGTCATGCCGCCGGCGACGAGGCCCTGAAAATGATCGCCCAAACCCTGCGCATCCTTTCGAGTCATCAGGCCAAAAACGCCAGCCTGCAATCCTCGAGCGGCGACGACGTTTTTGCCTACCGGGTCGGCGGTGACGAATTCTTCTTGCTGATCGAAAACGATCGGGCCAACGCCTTCGAATTGGTGCTACAGGTGATCGGCACCGTGCAAGGCCTCGAGTTTGGCGCGGGCAGGGAATTGCAGGTTTCTCCGAACATTGGTCTGGCCGAATTTCCAAGCGATGCACCAGACTTAGACAACCTCTTGACCCTGGCCGACACGCGCATGTACGCCGCGAAACGGGCCGGGAAACCCGTGCTCGAACCGGACGAGTTTGAGCATCCACCCGTGCCGCGCCGACGCAAAGAAGACACGGGACATTGAGGATTCTCAACGACGGTTGTAAATGAGGATTCTCCAAGTATGCGGTATAAATCTCCAGTGACCAATCCCGACGCCCACGCATCGAAACGGTTTGGAGGAGCATGACACGCATCCTGAGGATTTCATTGATCCTGATGTTCGCCCTGATCGGTTGCACCACAAAAACCACCAACAGCGTCTCGAGCATTCAAATCATTCCTGGAAATAACCTCTTAAGCCTGAATGCCACACGCAGCTTCACCGCCGTCGCACTCGATGTGACCGGCAATGCCTTGAACGTCAAAAACTTTACCTGGGCCTCAAGTGACCCCAACGTGGCAAGCGTTAACGATGGTCAAGTCACAGCCAACAAGCTTGGCTCGAGTCAGATTACCGCCAGCGCAAACAGCGTCACCAGCGCCCCGGTGTACATCACCGTGCTCGAGGCGGTCGGTACAGTCTCGAGTGCAAACGCTTCCGATCTGATGCCAGTGTTGCTGTTGGGGCGAAGACTGATTGCCGCAATCGGTTTGAACCCATCCAAATTCGCCTTCCCCAGACCGCCACTCGCCACCGACCTCGAGACTGCGCCGTATGGCTCGAGCGTGATCGTTTCTGGTGATGACGCTGACAACGATGGCGATGGCTTGCCAAACGATGCGACCAGCACCTTCGCAGGGACATACAGTCGCACACAAGTGACTTTGAACTATGCGGGCACGGTTCGAACACAGGACGCCAGCAGCACGAGCGGCATCGCCGATGTGACCGCCGAATTCAACAACCTCAAGCTGAACGGTACGGTAAACACACAAACGTACTCGTACACGCTGAGCGGTCGGCAAAGCCTGAAAAACAACGGCACCCGCAATGACAGCATGACCCTGACGACCAATGCCACCTTGGACTTAATCGCCTTTGGACGCAACAGCACCCTCGAGTTCGCCAGCAGTGCACAATTCGTGCCAGACGACGCTGCCAATCCACTCGCAGGCGGCACGTTCGACTGGCAGGACACGATCAAAACCAAACTGGCGGGCAGCACAAAAATTTTGGTCGAACGCGGCGAGGGCATCCACCTCGGAACTTGCGGAGGGTACAACTCTGGCCGAATCGTGATCCTTGACGCCAGCACCAGCCTGAACGTCCTCGAGCTTGGACCCGGCTGCGGTGAGGTGCAATTCTCTCGAGATGGCAACAGCCTCGTACCGACACTGGGTGGAACCATCACAATCTCGCCGATCACTGCGGCCCTGAAATATGGTCAATCGCAGCAGTTCTCAGCCACAGCCATGAGCATTGCCGGTGATACCCTGCCATTGCCAGCGGGCGGCGTCACCTGGAACTCAAGTCTCCCAAACATTGCCACCATCGACGCGGACGGACTGGCGACTGCAAAAAGTGTCACCGGTAACACGAACATCACCGCGATAGCCTTCGGAAAAACCTCGAATTCCGCCGTGCTGAGCGTCACGGCCCCGAACGTTGCCAGCATCACGATCACGCCGATCAGCGCGAGTGTTCCGGTTGGTGGCACTCAAACCTTCACTGCCACTGCCTTTGACGCGGGCGGCACTGCCATTCCCGGCGTGGCCTTCACCTGGGCCTCGAGCCTGCCCGCCGCAAGCATCAGTGTCAGCGGAGTCGCCACTGGCGTCGGCGTTGGCACGAGTAGCATCACGGCCAGCGCCTTCGGGAAAACCTCGAACCCAGTCGTCTTGAGTGTCACCGCACCAACTGTTGCCAGCATCACCATCACACCCGTTACAGCGAGCATCCCTGTTGGTAGCACGCAAGCGTTCACCGCAACCGCCAAAGACCTCAACAGCAACACCATTCCTGGAGTGACCTTCACCTGGGCCTCGAGCGCACCAACTGTTGCCAGCATCAGTGTTGGTGGCCTTGCCAGCGCCTCGACAACCAGCGCGGGCACAACCAACATCACCGCCAGCGCCAGTGGAAAAACATCGCTGCCAGCCGTGCTGACCGTCACGGATTTTACGTTAACCGTCCTGCCAGTCATGACGAGCCTGACTCGACCTAGCCTCACCAACGCAAGCTCAAATTTCACAGCCACGATCACACCAGTCAATGGTTTTGTCGGAACTGTCGCGTACTCGCTCGAGGGCGCACCGACAGGCGTGACCCTGAATCCCGTGCCAGCAGGCAACCCAACCATCCTGAGCCTGAATGTACCCATCACTGTTCTCAGCAGCGTCGTGCCCTACCCGTTCAAGTTGGTCGCCACCAGCGGCACTGCAATCCACAAAGCCGATATGAGCCTGACCGTCACCGGCCCGTGATCACAGTCCGGTCATGCGGGCTCGAGGTATGATTCGCCGCTTGACCCACGCTCAACCCTATTTGGAGGAACCATGAAAAAAACCTTGTTGATCACCGCCGCAGCCATCACCCTGGCCATCACCGCCTTCAATTCGAGCGCCGCACCAGCCGCCAGCCCGATGTGCGCCAAACCACCAAAAGCCGCGACCGGCCTGACCGATGCGAAAGTCACGAAGCTCGTCAAAAAAGATTTCGTGGTCGGCAAAGGCACAACCGCCGTCGCTGGAAAAATGGTCAAAGTCAACTACATCGGCAAGCTCGTCAATGGCAAGCAATTTGATGCCTCTTGCGACCGTGGCGAAGCCTTCGAGTTCGCACTCGGAGCGGGCCAAGTGATCAAAGGTTGGGACCAAGGCGTGGCAGGCATGAAAGTCGGCGGTATTCGCCGATTGATCATCCCCTCGAGCCTCGGTTACGGCGCGGCAGGAGCGGGCGGCGCAATCCCAGGCGGCGCGGCACTGGTGTTCGATGTCGAACTTCTCGAGGTGAAATGATGAGTGACCTAAAAAACAATGACTTGCAGATTGAAGAAATGGTTGTGGGTAGCGGCACCGAAGCCACCAAAGGCAACATGGTTTCCGTGCATTACACCGGCTGGCTGACCGACGGTAAGAAATTTGACTCGAGCTTGGACCGCAACGATCCGTTCGAGTTTCAACTCGGAGCCGGTTACGTGATTCAAGGTTGGGATCAAGGCGTGCAAGGCATGAAAATCGGTGGCAAGCGCAAACTGACGATTCCAGCACACCTCGGTTACGGTGCTCGAGGTGCGGGCGGAGCGATTCCACCAAATGCAACCTTGGTGTTCGAGGTCGAACTGCTCGGCGTGCGTTAAAGCTCGAGGCAAACTGAAATCCGCAAACGTTCTCGGGTGAATCTCCTGGGAACGTTTTTTGATCCTCGAAACCTCGAGCACTGCAAATCGACTACACTCACCCTGAGGCCCGAGCGAGATCGTGTACGAATCCAAAAAACAATCCGTGCTGTCACGAAAGAAATTCGTGCAACGCCTGACCAATCACATCGGCGCGGCCTGTGCGTTGCTGATCGCCTCGCTCGGGCTGGGCATGTTCGGATACGTCAGCCTCGAGCACCTGTCACTGGTCGAAGCGTTCTTGAATGCCGCGATGCTGCTCGGCGGGATGGGACCGGTCAACGCGCCACAAACCGAGGCAGGCAAAATCTTTGCCGGGTTTTACGCGCTGTATGCCGGACTGGTGTTTATCGTGACCGCAGCGCTGGTGTTCACACCGATGTTGCACCGGTTGCTGCACAAGTTTCACCTGGACGACTGACCCGTACTCGATCCCGTTTACGGCAAATTGCTGATGTCGGTCACGCTGGTTGCAGCCTCGAGCATGAATTCGCCACTGGCCGAATTCTTGTCGAAACCCTTGGCCGGAGAGAACTTCGCGGCATTGATAATGAACTCGATTTTTGATCTCGAGACCGACAGGACTTTGATGCCGCCCGCAACGGAATCCCACAACTCTTGACGGTTTGAGCTTGCGGCGGGACCCTGAAAGTACGTGATCGAAGCCGTGCCCGGAATGGCATCTCGAGCCGTGATCAAGTTGTAGGTTTGGCCCGCTCGAATCGCGTCGTTGAAGCAAACGTACAGCCCAGCGTTCAACGCCCGAACCATGACCTGACAAGTACTGCCCTTGAAATTCGCGTAAACCTGATGTGTGACGAACGTGCTCGAGTCCACGTTAGCGCTGATATTACGAAGTGTTTGCAAGTGCGTGCCGCCGGGCAAGTCCAGTACAAGTTTCGCCGTAGTCAATGACACCGGACGGGAAAGCTCGAGACCAGCAAATCGCAACAGCACCGAAGCTTTCAAATTTAACTTTGGCAAACCCGTCAGCACGAAACTCGCCACATCCTGGTTCGGCTCGAGGATGATGCTGTTCGCATTCGCACCTTTGGGCAGGTCTTGCAAATCCAGTTGCAGGCGACCATCGAATCCGGCACGCCGGACTTGCACCTCGAGTTTGATTGGCGCAGGTTCGCCCGGCACCTTCTGGCCCGGTACGGCGATGTTCGGAATGCCAACGAGACCCACGGTTGATCCTTCCGATTCAGCACTCGACAAGTCTTGCAACATACCGCTCGAGCAGGCGTTCAGAACGATTGCGCCAGCCAACATAACCACGGTTTGCAGCAGCGATTGCAGGGGTCGGAAGTTGATTTGGTTCATGGTCTGCCCTCGAGTTTCGTGCGGGTTTTGAACAAGTGTTGGCGTAACTCTGTGCTAGATAATGAAAATTACAATCCCAATCTTAAGTTTAGCCAAAACGAGAAGGCAGACTCGGCCAGCCTCCTGAACTCGAACATCCCCAGAAGGCACAACACAAGAAAAACCCGTGGAAGATTCCACGGGTTCGTTTCGCTCCTCGAGTATCGGGCTTACTTGGGCGGGCTTACTTGGGCGGGCTTACTTGGGCAACAACACCGTGTCAATCACGTGAATCACACCGTTCGAGCCGACGATATCGGCAGCCGTTACAGTCGCATCGTTGATCATGACTTTGCCATCTTTGACTTTGATGGCGATCTCTTGTTTATTCACGGTTGCGGCCATCTTGCCATCGAGCTTGATCGCATCGGCAGCCATGACTTTGCCAGCGAGCACGTGGTACGTCAGGATGCTGGTCAACTTGGCCTTGTTCTCGGGCTTGAGGAGTTCCTCGACGGTGCCTTTTGGCAACTTGGCGAATGCCTCGTTGGTCGGTGCGAAGACCGTGAACGGTCCCTTGCCGGAAAGCGTCTCGACCAACCCGGCGGCCTTGACAGCGGCAACCAGCGTGCTGAAATCCTTATTTCCCGCCGCGATCTCCACAACGGTTTTGTTCATCGTGTCCTGAGCGAACGCAACGGCGGAAAGGGCCAACAGTCCTGCGAGCAGCAATTTCTTCATACGACCTCCTGAGGTTTGGGCGCTCTTGAGCACCCGTGCATGAATGATTCTCGAGATGCGGTCACAGTCTGGTCGCAGTTTGGGCGGCTTTTGTCACGGACCTGTGGCACAAGTCACGCTCGAGCCTGGCACACCAACAAAATTCAAGCTCCATTTTCAGGTCGATAACGGGCCACGATCTCATCGCCCTCGAGTTCTGAGGTCTCAACAAAGCCAAGCCTCGAGTACAGACGTGCCGCCACGAGATTCGTCGGGTGATACGACAACGCAAAATGCGAAACTTGATGGTCTGCCAACATCGTGATCGCGGCTTGCACGGCTCGAGCACCGTAGCCCTTGCGTTGATGCCCACGGTCAACCGTGATTCCAGCCAACCACGCGCTGCCATCGCTCGAGTCAATCGCCCACATCAGAAGACCGGTCACGACTCCATCGGCCAGAATTGCCAACGGATTCCACAACGGCGGATCGTAAGCGCACAACGCCAAATAAAAGTTTGGATCGGCAACGAATTCACGCTGATCTGGGCCAACCTCGAGTTTTGAAATCGCAGCGCGGTCACAAGCTCCAGCGTGAGATGAGAGGAAATTACACCCACGCATTCACCAACGTACCAACCTCAAGATTTCGAACACCTGGTTGCAAGCTGAGCCAATCTTGAATTGCCTCTCGATCCAACTCTGTTGCCGTACCACGACCCTAAGCTGATACAAAAACACTGTAATCGAGACCGCACATCCCGCCAATACTTAAACCTCGCGTTTTCACAAAATCGATTATTACGTCAAGGAATTGAACTTGTTTCTCCAAGGATGTGGCCAGTTCCAGACCAAAATGAAGCTCAAAACCGAACTCGGTAAATTCACCACGACGCAGTTTCTTGCGAAATCTTTTCTTCATGGTTCACCAACTTTTAAAACCAAAAAACGGAATCAGTCGAAATTTGATACACGACGACTCGAATCATCAAACATTTTCTTCCATCCACTGCGTAACGCCTTCCTCCAAATCCTCGAGCGCCACATCGAGCGATTTATACTTTTGCTTGCCATCAAAAACCGTTCCACCCATTGTCATCGCAATGACATACCCGAGCGGGGAGTCGTCATCAAAACCAATCTGCACAAAACCATGACCACCGACAAATTCAGCGATGTTCGGATACAAGTCTTCAAACTTACGCTTACTCGCCATATGGAATCCAAATGTTTTTCACCTGTGTCGCCTCGCGCAAGAATTCCCGGCCTTCGCCTTGTCGCGCATCCAACCAATCTCGAGCACTGACATCAAAGGTGCGTTTCAAATTCCCGGCACTCGAGCGTTCGATCAATTCGGCGAAATCGGCGTGCCAGATCGCGTCAACATCCAAATGTTCGGCCAGGGTTTTGGCGAGCGATTTCTGATCTCCCGTGACGATATTGACCACGCCCGCTGGAACGTCTGAGGTCTCGAGCACACTGTAAAACTCGGTCGCGGCGAGGGCTTGGGTTTCTGACGGAACGGCGATCACAGTGTTGCCGAGCGCAATTGCTGGCGCGACCAACGACACGAATCCGAGCAGGCTAAAATCGTTCGGGCAGATCAATCCCATCGTGCCAATCGCTTCGTTCATGGCAAGTGCCACACCACGGATCGGAACGTTGTGCACCTGCCCGTCGTACTTGTCCGCCCAAGCGCCATACGTGAACAACCTCGAGATTGATGTTTCCACCTCAAGTTTTGCAACTTTCAAATTACCGGTCATGCTCGAGATGCGTTTGACGAAATCTTCGGAACGTGCGCTCAGGTTCTCGGCGATGTAGTACAAGATTTGCGCCCGGTTGTGCGCGGTCGCTTTCGCCCAGCCGCTCGCTGCGTTCGCCGCCTCAACCGCGTTGCGAATGTCTTTACGATTGCCCTCACCGACCTCGCCGAGCAATTCGCCTTTGGCCCCATAAATTGGTCTCGAGTATCCACCGTCCGGTCTGGCCTGCTTGCCACCAATGAACAGCTTTGCGGTGCGGTCGATGCTTGGCGTGTCCCAAAGGTCTTGAGGCTCGAGCTTGGCTGGTTGAACAGGTTTGGACACGGCAAGTTTCGCGCCTGATTTCTTCCAAATCGGCTTCAGGTACTCGAACATGCCTTCGCGTCCACCCTCACGACCGAAACCGGATTCTCGATAGCCTCCAAACCCGGCGGCGGCATCGAATTGATTGGTGCAATTGATCCAAACGATGCCCGCTTTGATCTTCGGCGCAATCTCCAAAGCCAGGTTGATGTTGTCCGTCCAGACGCTCGAGGCCAGCCCGTAGATGGTGTTGTTGGCGAGTGCCACGGCTTCCTCTGGCGTGCGGAAACTCATCATCACGACGACGGGACCAAAAATTTCGGCCTGCGCGATCATGCTCGAGGGGGCAACATTCGTGAACAAACTTGGCGGATAAAAGTATCCGTTCGTGGGGCAAGTGGTCGAGGATTGCCAAAGGCTCGCGCCTGCATCCACTCCTTCCTGCACGAGTCGGGTGACTTTCTCGAATTGCTCGAGTGACGCGAGCGCACCAACATCCATCGCCTTGTCGAGCGGATCACCGACCCGCAAGGTCTCGAGCCTCGCCCGCAATTTCGCCTCGAGTTTGGCTTCAATTCCCTCTTGCACCAGAATCCTCGAGCCAGCGCAACAGACCTCGCCCTGATTGAACCAAATCGCATCGACGACACCTTCGACCACGGAATCCAAATCGGCATCCTCAAAGACGATAAACGGTGATTTGCCACCCAACTCGAGGCTGAGCTTCTTGCCCGATCCCGCCGTGGCTTGGCGAATGTACTTGCCGACCTCAGTGCTGCCAGTGAAAGCGATCTTGTCGATGCCGGGATGATTGACGATGGCTTTGCCGGTCTCGCCATCGCCGGTCACGATGTTCAGCACGCCCGGTGGCAATCCAGCCTCGAGCGTGATTTGCGCGAACAGCAACGCCGTCAGTGGAGTGTACTCGGCAGGCTTCAAAACCACCGTGTTGCCCGCAGCAAGCGCCGGGGCAACCTTCCAAGCCAGCATCAGCAACGGGAAATTCCACGGGATCACCTGACCAACCACACCGACCGGCGCGTGCTCGGGGAATTCCGTCTCGAGCAATTGCGCCCAACCCGCGTGATGGTAGAAATGGCGGGCGACCAACGGAATGTCGATGTCACGGCTTTCACGAATCGACTTGCCATTGTCCAACGTCTCTAGCACCGCGAACAACCGCGAATGCCTCTGCACCAACCGCGCCAGCGCGTACAAATGTCGGGCTCGAGCATGACCAGACAGCTTCGACCACGGCCCGAAAGCTTTACGGGCGGCC
>JAYURE010000635.1:0-3735 GCA_043756345.1 Deinococcales bacterium
GATCTGTGTACTCCAAGGTGCCAGCGCAAGATGACTTTTCAGTACACGAGTGATTGAAGATTTTCGGGCGAGGTTGAAGCAGTACGTCGTGCGTAAGAACTTGTTTCAGATTCCTGTCGATTGGGACATCGATGCGGAGTTGCTACAAAATTTGGTCCGGGCCAGACTTGCCGAATTGGATGAATCTCCCTCGGGTTCTTGAACGCTGATTCGAGCAACAAGTCTTAAACCGTCTGACTCGAGGTAAACCCGATTTTGGCTTTGCGGTGCGGCCAGGTCGGAGCGGGCGCTGCCGGAATCAACTCCAACTCGCGCAAGGTCACGGCACGGCGGCGTTGCAACTCGAGTTCCAAACTCTCGAGCCCTTTTTGCATGGCCCAATGGTGGTTGGCGCTGAAGATCGGTTTCATCAGGAACGACAGGTGTTTGAGGATTGGCTTTTCCGCCTCGATTCGCCAATCGTAAAGAACCTCGCAGAAGTCGCCATCTTGCATGAACGTCCAGACGCCATGACCGACGAAATCACCGAACGCTTCGAGCGCGAAACCGTGCGGCGCGTCCGACTCGGTGACACGAAATTTCCATTGCAACGTGTACGGCAAGAAACCTTTGCTGAACAACTCGACCACGCTGCCCATGCCGGATTCATCTCCAGGCTCGAGGACTTCGACGTTCAGGTAGACGCTCGGCCACCAGCGCGGCAAGTCTTTGGCGTTGCCAAGGATGCTCGAGACTTCCTGAATGCTGGCCCGCACGCGCCATTGGGTGATGAAGTGGTACTCGTTCGTCATGCTTTGGTGTACGCAGCGGCGGCACGTTTGGATTGATTTTGCTCGAGCTCTGGCGGTTGGTTTGACCAATCTGGCGTGATCTGCGGGTGAATCTCTGGGCAATCGGGACCTCGAGTACGGGCTTTGTTGGGGCCAGGCCCGGGACTTCACACGGCTGCACCAAGTACAGAGAATGTGTTAATGCGACCCTAAGCTCATTATTGCATCCTGGGACCATGTTGAACACACCTCACCATGCACATCGGCTAGAAACGCACCTTTGGGGTCAACCATGACAAACGCCATCGTTACTGGAATTCTCGTCTTCGTCCTCGTCTGCTACCTCGTTTCCAGCCTCGACGATTTGATTCTGGACCTGATCTATATTGCCCGTCGTACCTGGTTCCATTCCCGCAATGTCAGCGTCAAAGCCCTCGAGTCCGATCCGCCCAAACGCATCGCCCTGATGATCCCAGCCTGGCAAGAGGCGGGCGTCGTCACACCAATGATCCGCAGCACCACAAAGATTGCCAACTATCCATCAAGCATGGTCGATTACTTCGTCGGTGTCTACCCGAACGACACCGAGACCCTGAACGAAGTTCGCGCCCTGGCGCTGAATAATAAAAATGTCCATTGCGTGATCAATTCCAAACCTGGCCCAACCAACAAAAGCCAGAATTTGAACGAGGTCTACCGCGCCATCGAAGAGCACGAACGCATCTGCGGCAACATGTTCGAGGTCATCGCCATTCACGACGCCGAAGACGTGATTCACCCGTACACCTTCCGTTTGTACAGCACCCTGACCAACCAGCACGACGCGATTCAACTGCCAGTCTTTGCGTTGCCCGCCAAAACCAACAGCTTCTGGGGCAAGATCATCGCTGGGCATTACGCCGACGAATTCGCCGAGAACCACCTGCATCACGTCCCGGTCCGTGAAGCCCTGGGTTGGTTCGTACCGAGCGCCGGAACGGGTTACGCGATGCGCCGCCAAGTCTTGTCGCACATCGCCCAAGATGGCGCGATCTTCCTCGAGGGCAGCCTGACCGAAGATTACGAACTCTCGTACCGACTGCACACCTATGGCTACCGCACGCACTTTCACATCCAACGCTTGCAGCGCGTCAAAAACGACGGCAAGATTTACAACGAAATCGTCGCGGTGCGCGAGCACTTCCCGCACGAACTGAACGCCGCGATCAAACAAAAAGCCCGATGGATTTACGGCATCACTTTGCAAACCCCCAAACTGATCGACAAAGACCGGCTCGAACTCGAGGATCAATTTTCGCTCTGGCGCGATCAGAAGGGACGCTTCACGAATCTGGTTCACCTCTTCGGCTACCCGGCCTCGATTTACGCGGTGCTGGCGCATTGGCTGGGCTGGCCAACCGGTGACGACCGCGTGACTGCCACATTGGGCCTGCTTCTGGTGCTGGTGACGCTCGAGCGTCTGACCATGCGTTTCTTTGCGATTCGCAGCGTCTACGGTTGGCGCGAAGCGATCCTGGCGAATTTGGTGCTGCCACTCTTCCCATTGCGTTGGGTGGTTGGCAATTACATCAACTCGATGGCAACCCTGCGGGCTTGGCGTTTGTACTTCTGGCCCGGCGCGGGCGGCAAAAAAGGTGCTGCACCCAAATGGGACAAGACCGAACGAAAAGGCTACGTCTCGACGCAGATCATCGAAAAAAGCCGTCGCAAAATTGGTGACAACCTGGTGTTCTACGGCAATGTTTCGCCACGCAAGATGGGCAAAGTCCTCAAACGCAGTCAAAAACGCGGACAATCGGTCGGTAAGGTCTTGCTCGAGAACAACGTCGTGCGCGAGGATACGTTCATCAAACGCTTGGCCGAAACTCGAGGCTTGCCGTACCTGCACGTCAAAGCCGAGAACATTCAAACGCACCTCTTGCCGCGCACGTTGGCTTTAAAATGGCAGGTTGCACCATTGGGCGAAACCACCAAAGAAATCTTTGTCGCCACGCCGTTGGTCTTCAGCCCTCGAGCCTTGTTCGCCGCCGAAGAAGAGATTGCGACCACGACCGGCAAAACGATTGTGCCGGTCGCCGCAAGCACCAAAGACATTTTGCGAGCCTGCCGCATGGCTTACGATGGATTCCCACGCGAGAAGAAAGCGCTTGATCGTGCCCTCTTGACGCAATCGACCCTGACCCCAGAAATGCTCGAGATTTTGGACCGTGAGGATTACGCTGCGGGCAGTGAGGCGGGCGCGAACGTCGCCGATTACGAGAACGAGAGTCTGGTCGCCACTGGCACGGATTTGCCAGCGCCCCGCAAGCGCAAGACCAAGGAATGAACATGAAACGATTGATGATTCTGGGCGCTACTGCACTCAGTCTGACTGTGTTGCTCGGCTCGAGTTTTGCGCAAGAACGCCAAACCATGTTCAACGTTGGTTCGTACAAGCTCTACATGGCCTGTGAGGGTGTTCAGACGAGCGCACCAACTGTCTTGCTCGCCACCGGCTTTGGACGCGGCTCCGATGACCTCTGGGCAAAAGTCACACCGAACGTCGCCAAATTCGCTCGAGTCTGCCGTTACGACCGCGCCAACATCGGCAAATCAGATCGCGCAAACGGCCCGATGACCACAGCCAGAATCGTCACCGATCTCGAAAAATTACTCGAGGTTTCCGGTGTGCGCGGACCACTCGTCATGGCTGGACAAGGTTTCGGCAGCTTCACCGTGCGGGCATTTGCCGCCAAGCATTCGGCTCGAGTTGCGGGCGCAATCCTGATCGAACCTCAGCCCGAAGCGTTCGCCTTCAAAAGCCTCAATGTGATCCCAGCCAAACCATCCGGTGAAGAGAACGCTCGAGAAATGCGCCCCGATTTTCTGGTGCCACGCATTGCGGACGTGAATTACGCCGAAAGCGCCGAACAGGTTGCCAAAAGTGGAAACCTCGGATCGTTACCGCTCGCGGTGCTGGTGCGCG
>JAYURE010000636.1:0-10686 GCA_043756345.1 Deinococcales bacterium
CCAAGAATGACCATCCCAAGATGCTGAAATCATCTCGAGAAAACAAAGAGCAGTCCAAGTTTTGACTGGAGAATCACTATGAAGAAAAATGTCTGGCTGCAAACCGAGTACGCCAAAGCGACCGCGAAATTCCCAGAACGCAACGTCCTGTTCGACTCGATGGGTGGCCTCAAACCCGAACCGGTTTACACCCAGGATGATCTCGAGGGCCTCGAGACGGACGACAAGCTTGGCATGCCCGGAGAGTACCCGTACACGCGAGGCACGCAGCAGAGCATGTACCGTGGCCGACTGTGGACGATGCGCATGTTCGCAGGATTTGGCAGCGCCGAACAGACGAACGAACGCTTCCATCAACTTCTGAAGGCCGGACAGACGGGCCTCTCAACCGCGTTCGATCTGCCAACATTAATGGGTTACGACAGCGATCATCCATTCGCCATCGGTGAGGTTGGCAAGTGCGGCGTCGCAGTCTCGAGCCTGGCGGACATGGAAATCCTCTTTCAAGGCGTGAACCTCGAGCAGGTCACGACCAGCATGACGATCAACTCACCCGCGAGTGCAATCTGGGCGATGTACTTGGCGAACGCTCAAAAGCAGGGTTTCAAACTTGAGAACCTGGGTGGCACCACACAGAACGATATTTTGAAGGAATTCATTGCGCAAAAAGAATTTATTTTCCCACCCGAACCATCGGTCAAACTGGTGATCGACACCTTTGAATGGGCTCCGAAACACACGCCGAAATGGAACATGATTTCTGTTTCCGGCTATCACATCCGCGAGGCTGGCGCGACAAACGTGCAAGAACTTGCTTTCACGCTGGCCGACGGATTTCATTACGTCGAACAGGCGATTGCTCGAGGCTTGGACGTGGACGAATTTGCGCCACGGATCAGTTTCTTCTGGGATGTTCACAACGATTTTTTTGAAGAGATCGCCAAGTTTCGTGCTGCACGCAGAATTTGGGCTCGAGAGTTGCGGCATCGGTATGGCGCGAAGAATCCGAAATCCTGGATGTTGCGCACACACGCGCAAACCGCTGGGGTTTCACTGATGGCTCAGCAACCGTTAAACAACATTGCTCGAGTGGCGATCCAAGCCCTCGCCGCCGTGTTGGGTGGCACGCAAAGTTTGCACACCGATTCGTTCGACGAGGCGCTCGCGCTGCCAACCGAAGAGGCCGCGACGATTGCCCTGCGCACCCAACAGATCATCGCTTACGAAACTGGCGTGACAAGTGTCGTCGATCCGCTCGCCGGAAGTTACTATCTCGAGAAACTGACCGACGAAGTGGACGCTGCGGCGATGCGGTACATCGAACAAATTCGCGCTTTGGGTGGTGTGCCTCGAGCGCTCGAGGCTGGATTCTTCGCATCTGAGATTGGCGATGCGAGCTATCGTTATCAGCGCGAACTGGACAGCAAGCAACGCCTGATCGTCGGCATGAACGCCTTCACCGACAACAAGCCGCTGTCCGTGCCGATCCAACTTGTGGACAAAGAAGTTGAGCGCGTGCAATCCGAACGCATCACTCGAGTTCGGCGCGAACGCGATCCGATCCGGCATAAAGCCGCACTCGAGCACCTGCGCAAAACCGCCGTACTGGGACAAAACACCATGCCCGCGTTTCTCGAGTGTGCGCATGCTTACGCCACGGTCGGCGAACAGATGGACGTGCTGCGTGGTGTCTATGGCGTGTACGAGGAACCGGTTTCAATCTGAGGCTCGAGGATTTCAGGTCAGCCAATTCACAACCCGGTTGGCAGGTGCAGAAATTGCCACGGCAGCCCAAACGTGTCCTCGAGTTTGACGGCGAGTGCCCTGACGCCCAAAGTCTCTGATTCGTAGTGTCCGCAGAAGATGGCGTTGACGCCGTACTCGAATGAATCGCTGAAATGTGCGTGGCTGGGTTCACCAGTGATGAAGGCATCCAGTCTGGCGGCGGCGGCGTCCGGGATCATGTCGGCCCCCTCGCCGGAAGAAATGCCGATGCTCGAGATCATGCCGGGACCACCGCCATGCACCAGGCAAATTTCTCCGGTGATGGTTTGGATTTGATCGGCCAGGTCTTGCAATGAAAGTGGCACCGGCAGGCGACCTTGAACGCCGATGCTCATGCCTTTGTATTCCCCGAATGCTTTGATGTCTTTCAGGCTCAGGGCGTTTGCCATGGAGATGTTGTTGCCAACTTCCATGTGCGCGTCCAAGGGCAAGTGCGCGGCGTACAACGAAAATCCTGCCTCGAGTGCGGTACGAACCCGTTTGCCGTGCGGTCCAGCAATGGCGAGTGGTTTGCCCCAGTACCAACCGTGATGCACGATCAGAAAATCCGCTCCAGAAAGTGCGGCCTCCTCGAGCGTGGCGAGTGTGCTGTCCACGGCAACCGCGATTCGGGTCACGGTTTCGCGGCCCTCGAGTTGAAGTCCATTGAGGGAAATGTCCTTGAAAGCGTCTATTTTCAGGTAGTCGTTCAACCAGGTCACGAGTTCGTTACGAGAAATGCTCATGGGTGCAGTCTACCGGCAATGGAAGATCGGACTCGAGACAGCAGACTCAAAGAATAGAAAAATCCCCCGCTCATCTCGAGCGGGGGATTCGCGTGAATTCTTGGTTTAGATGCGGCTGAGGCTGGCGGTCAGTGCCGTGACTTGACCGGGATCGATGCTGAAGTCACTCACAAAGGCGCGGTAGCCACGAGCGATCACGACGACTTCGTGGTTGCCGACCGGTAATCCTGCGATGCTGAACGTGCCGTTGTTGCCGATGCGTCCGACCGATTGACCGTTGATGAACACGAGTGCTCCGGCGACGTTGGAACGAATGCTGAGCGTGCCCTCTCGAGCGATTTGCACCAGTGGCGCATTGACGTTCAAGGTGCGGCCCGCAACGACGTTGATGGTTGCAGAGAAGTCCTTGTAACCGTCGAGTTTGACGCGGATTTCGTGACGGCCTGGGCTGGCTTGGAAGTTGATTGGTGCGTTGCCGACCAGGGTTCCGTCGAGGTAGACGGCTGCGCCCTGACGGGTGGTGACTTGCACGTTACCGGTCGTTGCTGCCGGTGGCGTGCTGGTGCGTGGTTGGACTTGGAAGTACGCGACGTTCGTGACCCAATCGCTGGCTGGCACGGGTTGAACAATGATGCTCAGGGCGCGAGCAAGGTTGTCTTGACCGGTGACGGTGATCGTGGCGAACGGTTGGTTGCCTTTGAAGGTGGCGAGTTCGTCAATGTTCAATTGGCGTTTGCTGGCGACGGCCAGAACCTTGTCCTGTCCGACTGGACCATCGACTTGCAGCAGGTAGCCACCGTTGGCGGGTGGGAAGCTGCGGGATTCACCGGCACGCAAGAAGACGTTGCCGCTCGAGAGTTGGTTCGGCAGGATCAAATCAATTGAGCCGTCGCTGTGAACGCTGAACAGGTAGACGTAAGCATCTTGGTTGACACTGGCGGTGAGACGGATTTTTTCACCGATGCGGTAGCTCGGGTTTTCACCGGCGCGATCCACGTTGATGTTGACTTGCAGGTCGTTCTGAACCGGATTGACGATGATGCTTTGCGGGCTGATCTGCGGTTGTGATTGCGCGAAAACGGTTCCGGCAACGGTGAGCAGGGCGGTGGAGAGCAGGGCTTTGAAATTCATGTGTTCCTCCTTGGGGCTTGCGCCCCGCTTGAACTGCATTGACGGTAGCAGGGTCTTCCTCATGAACTGTGAGCAAACGTGAAAGAAGTTTTATTTCCAAAGGTTCGCTCAAGTATCGGCGAATACCTTGGCCCGAGTGAGGAGCATACCTCGAGTGCGTCCTGTGCGCACAAGTTTCCATACATGAAGCAAAATGACTGACCGAAAGTTGAGTCTGCTGGAGGCAGGTCAAGTCTCGTCTCGAGATCGGATTTGGGCGAAGAAAGCTTCAAGCAATTTGGCAGATTCGGTCTCGAGCAGGCCAGATCGGACTTGAAAGCGGTGCGTCCAATCGGCACGGGTGGCATCGATCACACCGCCGAGTGCCCCATTTTTTGGGTTGCGGGCCGCAAAGACCACCCTGTTGATTCTCGATTCGATCACCGCGCCGAGGCACATCAGGCAAGGCTCGAGCGTCACGACCAGCGTGCAGTCGGTGAGGTGCGCGGTTTTGAGGTTCTGGCAGGCATCACGAATCGCCTCGAGTTCGGCGTGCAGGGTCATGTCGGAGCCTTGCCGGGATCGGTTGCGACCTTGGCCCACGACCTCAAACCTGTTCGGATCATCCTCGAGCTTGAGTTGTTGAATCACCACCGCACCGACCGGGACTTCGCCCGCGTCAAACGCTTCTCGAGCCAACTCGAGCGCTTGGGTCATGGCTTCAAATTCGTGATCTTGGGTGCTGCCGATGCGCACGTCCAGGATAGGTGGCTCGAGGCCAACCCAGAGCACTTCAGAATTTTGCGCGACAACGGGAATCGCATCGCGTTCTTCTCGAGGAATTTTCTGGTCGATCAACACGTCGGAGAGTTTGCGCGTGCCGCCCGATAAGCGAATCCGGTCGCCAGGCTCGCGGTTACGCAGCTTCGCCCAAGGAAAGTTAGAAAAATCAAACGCGGGCCACTCGAGGTTTGCTGCGGTTGTTTTTGCTGTAAAGATGCGCAAGCTTCCAGCCTGAATCACGCCGGTTTTTCCGGTCGGCAGCGAGACACGCCTGACGGTATTTGCACCCAACGCCTCACGGATCGTTTCGATGTGCTCGAGGTCCGGGACGATGCTGGCCGTCTCGAGGGCACGGCGAATCAGGCGGCGTTGCATCGCCCGTGGCTCATGACGCCAGTCGGCCCAACCTTGTACGCGGGCGGCCCAATCCTCGAGCAGTGCGTCCTCGTCGCGCATCAGTTCGGCATGTTCGGCGAGTTTGCTGCGCACGTTCGGATTGCGGCTCTCGAGCAATGGCAAGACCTCATGGCGAATCCAATTGCGCGTGAAGCGCGTGTCGGTGTTGCTGGAATCTTCACGCCAACGCAACCCATGCTCGAGGGCGTGCGCGTGCAGTTCGGTACGTGAAATCCCCAGCAACGGGCGCACGATCCGGTCGCGCCGGGGCGGAATCCCGGTGGCCCGGACCGTGCCGCGCAAGAGTTGCATCAGGACTGTTTCGGCATTGTCGTCGCGGGTGTGCGCGGTCAAGATCAGGCTCGAGTCGGAACGTTTGGCAGCACGGGTCAGAAAGTCGTACCGAAGCTTGCGGGCGGCCTCCTCGAGTCCCCAGCCACGCTTGGCGGCAATCTCTGGCACATTCACACGCTCGAGGTCGCAGGGCAGGTCCAGGCTCGCGCAGAGGTTACGCACGAAATTTGCATCCTCGGCAGATTCGGGCCGGATGCCATGATCGAGGTGCGCGACCGTCACCTCCAAATCCGTTTCGCAATTTGTTTCGCACAGCAAATGCAGCAACGTCACCGAATCCAGCCCGCCAGACACCGCGATCAGCACCCGTTTCAACTCGAGCTTTGGCGGGCTTGCCGTCAAACGCTCGAGTTCAGTGTGCACCCGTTCGGCCAGAATCACGCCTTAAGCATACGAGGTTGCAACCTGGGCCGAACCCATCACGGTCAACGCGAGCGAGAGCGTAACCTCGAAACATCCTCTGTGTTGATGGGTTGCAGACCTGCGGCGATTCGAACAGCAGGGGTGCTCCGTTCGCCCGGTTCTCGATCTGACAAATGCAAGACCAGACGATCCAATCCCGCCTCGAGTTCTGTTTGAATGGTCTCGAGTTGAACTGATGATGTGACCTGTTCATCCAGATCGATTTGAATCGTCACGCCAGTGCGAAACCCGAGCCGTTCAACAATGATTGCGCCACCCACAAAGTTCGGATCGGTTGTGACCCACTCGAGCCGTTCGGTCGGTTCGCGCAAGACCAGCTTCATTTGGCAATTTCGTCCGTCATTCATGCCAAGCTCGAAGCGTTCACCCTCGAGCCGTCGCACCTCGGTCACGAGTGGTAGGAACAGGTCCCAACGCAGGACATCGCAGAGGTAATGCCAGGCCCATTGTGGCCTGAGGGGAATGGTTCGGCTGGCCTGAACTGTGTTCATGCGTATCTCCGTGACTCAGCGATAACGTAGCGATAATTCTGTGGCGAAATTCGTTTGGCCGCAAGCTCTAGACTGGAAGCTTTACAACTGGGGTGTTCCTCGAGCCTACGGTCTGAAATCGTAGGCCAGCGTGCAATTCCGACACGCGAGCACCGGGCGAAAAGATTGTTCCAAACGTTGTTTTCTGCGAAGCAACTATTGCAACCGAAAGCAATGGCACGGGCTCGAGCCGGATTGATCAGACCAGGTTTTGGGTGTCATGACACGCTACGCCAAAGTATGGCTTGACCAATAAATCAAAAGTATTTTATATTAAACTCTATGGAATCCAAACAAGAAAACCTAAACGAGATTGATATTCAAATCCTCGAGCGGTTACAAGCCAATGCCCGGGCCACCTGGACCGAACTTTCCAACGACCTCGGCCTGACCGCCCCAGCCATCGCCGAACGCACCCGCAAACTCGAAGAACGCGGCATCATTCAGGGCTACCACGCGCACCTCGAGCCCGAACGACTCGGCTGTGGGCTGCTCGTCTACATCGCCGTGCAACTCCGTCACCCAGACGCCCGCCAACCATTTTTAGACCGCATTCAAACCATGCCCGAAATCCTCGAATGCCACCACATGACTGGCGAAGACGACTACTGGCTCAAAGTGCGCTGCGCCAGTACAACGGCCCTCGAGCGCATCATCAGTCAAGAATTTCAAACGCACGAGGGGATCAAAACCCGCACGACCATCGTCCTCTCGAGCCCGAAAGACACACCCAACCTGCCACTGGACTCGAGAACATGATTGACCTCGAGACTTTCCTCAAAGGCTTCACCATCGGCCTCGCCATCGCCGCGCCGGTCGGACCCATCGGCCTTCTGACCATCCGTCGCACCCTCGCCTTTGGACGTGCCGCCGGATTCCTCACCGGACTCGGGGCCGCCAGCGCCGACGCCATCTTTGGCAGCATCGCCGCCTTCGGCATCACCGCCATCTCGAGCATCATGATCGGCGCGAAATTCTGGCTCGGCATCATCGGCGGGATATTCTTGATTTACCTCGGCTGGCAAACGTTCATCTCCCAACCCGCACAAACCCCAACCGAAAGCAAAGCCTCGAGCCTGAACACCATGTACTTCACGACCTTTGCGCTGGTGCTGACCAACCCAATTTCGATCCTGTACTTCGTCGGCATCATCGCCAGCGTCGGCGCAGCCAACAACGCCGCAAGCGCCACCTGGATGGTTGTGGGCGTCTTCGCAGGTTCAGCGCTGTGGTGGCTGACCCTCGCCAGCATCGCCAACGGATTGCGCCACAAAATCAACCCTCGAGCCCTCAAAACGATCAATCAGGTTTCTGGCGCGGTGATTGCGGCGTTCGGGATTTTTGCGGTGGGTAGTCAAATACTCGAGCATTAACGCCCAACCCCCCCAACAGGGGGTTCTTTGGGTCGAGCGCCTTCCCTACACTCGAGCGAGTATGAAGAATTCCCCCCCAAGTTTGAAACAAACCACAAGCCCTCGAGAGACCGGCATTGCGCTGGTCACAGTACTGATCATGCTGGTCATGGTCGCTGCCTTGGTGTCTGTGACCAGTCTTCTGGCACTCGGGAACCGTCAACGCAGCAGCGATTCAGCCGTTACCACGCAAGCCCAGTACGCGGCAGAGGCAGCCGTGGAACTTGCATTGAAGAAAATCTTTTACGATCCGAAAAGCAACTGGGCCACCTCAACTGACGCTGCAATCAAAAACGCAGATGGACAAAAGGTTACGTTCGACAGTTGTGCTTTCAAGAAATGGTTGACCGGATATGGAAACACCGCAACAAATGCCCAACGCACCAGCAACAACTCGGCGGATTGCCCTTACGTGAATTTCACGGCAGCAGTGGCCAATCCTGCATTTGCGGGTTTGATTAACAATGCGACAGTCACCATCAAAAGCTCCGACACTGGAGCCGTCGCAGTGCCAAACGCCACGTATCAAGTTAATGTCACACGTGTCGATCAGGTGGGCGGTTCGATTGAACTGCGCATGGACGCCGTGGGTCGTGTCGAAAACAGCGGCAAAATCGTGGCCGAACGCCGCCTGAAACGCAGCGTTCAAATCGCTGCCGATACCTTCCAAGGCGACAAATACGGCATGCTGACCAGTTCCACCAACTGCTCGTTCTGTCACCTACAAATCGACACGATGCGTCGCGCCTATTCCACATCCACAACTGCCACGTTCCCCGCCGCTCGAGTCGGCATGCTTTCCGTGCGTGCGGGAACAACGCTGAACCTCGCTGCGGGTCACGGTGGCAGCGACACCATCGTTCACGGTTCAATTTACGTTCGTGCCCCCTTGAGTCAAATCAATTACGATGACGATTCAACGCAATCGGTGCCAATCGACTCGAGCGGCAACGTCTTGGCGGGGTCCAACAGTTCGATCACTAAAGCTGGCTTTAAGGGGGCCAACTCGGTCGATGCGACCACGCTGCCAGGAAAAAACAAACGCCTGTATTACAACTACCCGACGGCGGCCGAGGTCAAACTGGCCCCTTACAACGGCAAATGGCCAGATGTTGAACTGCCAGATTCGTTCCCGTCGGCAGTGCCCGATGGTGGTAATTTTAATATCTCGGACGCTGAATGGACCACCTTTGTCGCTACAGCACCACGCGGTAAGGTCGTAGAACCGAGCAGCAGAACTTTGGGCGCAAAGATTTATGGTGTCAGACGTCCGAGCACGGGTGCAAGCAGTGTCGATACGGATATTCCTTACTTTTACGATCCACTGACTGGCACTGGGAATACGGCACCGGCAACTCCAACCAGTATGGCCCAAGTGAGCGCCAACCCAAGCACGTACAAGTCTTGGATCATCGCGCAGGCCCTCGCATCCCCGAACAACCGGGATTTTATGCCCGTCCTGGCAAACGCAATTGAATTCACCCCAGCCACCGGTCAAGGCACGACTCGAAATAATTTTTACGTCCGTTACAATCCGACCGGATCGACGCCAACACTGTCACTGTTTTACTGCACACAGACCACTGCTACCGCCTGCGCCATTGGTGGCGATCCAACCGCCACGCCAACAAGTTCGATGGCCAGTGTCAGTGTGGGCCTGACCAGCGCGGACCTGTTCCCAAGCTCGAGTAATTCGGCACTAGATGACGTTCAGGCCGGAGCGAAATCTGGAATAGTGGGTTCTTTTGATGGTAACCTGATCATTGATGCTGGCACCAAGTACGGCACCATCAATACAGCCTTGAAGTTGGACGGTTCGATTTACATCAATGGTGATCTGGTGATCCGTGGTCGCATCAGCGGGCAGGGACGAATCATTGCTCGAGGCAATATCTACGTGATTGGCGATCTGGTTTACGACTGCTCTAGTGGTTCGACCTTTAAGGCCTGCGACGTTAGCGACTACGCTACACCCGGCAACCTGCCTAAATTGGCCCTGCTTGCCGGTGGTAACATCGTCGTCGGTGACTACGACTTTCCAGACACCCGCGTTAACTTGGCGAATCGAAACTTTGATTTGATCAACGATCAGGCCGGACAGAACCGAATCCCCAGTGGCACCCTGAATTGGGACACCTGGAGCATCCCAGGTTCGACCGGCAGACCATCTTTCGGCGGTGCGGACAACTGGGATTCTGGTGCAGTCACAGACACCAATGGTCGCGCTGGGTTTGTGACCCGTGTGCTCATGACCCCCAATTCTCGAGCCAATACGCCCCGTTACTTCAAGATGAGCCCATTTGGAATGATGATCGGCGATTCGGGTACACCAGAGAAATACGAAGTCAACGGAACGAATAGGCTTATCAGCAACATCAATGTCACAAACTCGGGTGGCACCGTGATTGGTCAAGCCTCAATCGTGCCAATGTACCCGACCAACGGCCCAATCCGCACCGGCAGCCGGGACGGAAACAATGGGCTCGCCTATACCAGCACCGTTTTAAACGCCGCGCTGGGATGCAGCAACACCGTAACACCGGTTGTCAACCGTCGCTGGGGTAGCGGTGCGGCATCGGCGAATACCGTCCAAAATTTTAATTTCAACTATTGGTGCCCACCCACCACCGGCAACTGGATACGCACAAACGGCACCAACTTGAACACCGGCACTCCCGGCACCAACACCACAGTTTGGATGGCGCAAAGCGCTCAGGATGCGGCACTCGATGGCGGCATGGGCATGACCACCGGCTGGCTGGCCGGAATCGTCAGGTTCAACGGCGTGAATGTACGTGCCGACCTGAGTCAAACCAAACTCTTAAAACTGATGTGGTTGTCCACCATCGAATCTGCAAGCCGTACAAGAGGACCCTTGCACACCGACGGCATCTTTTATTCGGCCAACATGATGACCTCCGTCCTGCGTGGCGGTGCGGACGCCCGATCCGGTGATTCCAATACCCAAAGCCGCTGGATTCACAACGGCAGTGTGATCGCATCCGAACTAGGCTTCTTGATCACCGCCAGCAACAACAACAGTTTCGCACCCGGAACCTACAAACCCACGATCAATCGTAGCACCACCATGAACTTCAATGCAGCCACCGGTAATGGCAGTGATACAGACGCCGCTGGCAAAGGTTGGGGTGCGGGCATCGGTATCTT
>JAYURE010000637.1:0-3728 GCA_043756345.1 Deinococcales bacterium
TGATGAATGAACTGACCGCCCTGCGTGACGCGGACAACAGCAAACGGTACTACTACGGATTTTATGACTTCGGCGGCGGCTACACCTGGGTTTCGCATCCGGTCGCGGCAGGGTATCCCAACTTGAGGGTCATCGCGCACGAGTTGGGTCATGACTTCGGGCAGTGGCACGCGCCGTGCGGCAAACCGGATTACATCGATGCCGATTATCCGTACAAGACCGGCAGCATCGGTTCCTGGGGTTTCGATCTAGACAACAAAACCCTGATCGATCCCAGCGCCTACAATGACGTGATGGGGTACTGCAACACGTTCTGGACATCGGACTACATGTACGGCAAAGCCCAACTTTTCTTGGAAAAGAACCCGTCAACCGATCCGGCAAAATCCACAGCGACGACCGCAGCGAGCATGCTGTTGGTTAGCGGGACACTCAAAGACGGACAGATGACCCTCGAGCCAATGCAGCGCATCACCGGTCTGGCCTCCGCGCCAACGTCCGGTCCGTACCGTTTGAGGCTCGAGACGGCGAGCGGACCGCAACAGGTTTCGTTTGACCTGCGTCGCGCAACGCACGAGGACGGCACCGGTCGGGTGATCGACAAGGCGCAATTCAGTTTCATGATGCCCGATCCTGGCAGCATCTCCAAAGTTACCATCACAGAAAACAGTGTTGTGAAACTCGAGCGAAGTACAGCCGGAATCTTGCGCACACAATCGGTGCAAGCAAGCGTTCAGCCGATCACCGTCAAACGCAGCGGCTCGACCGTGACCGTCATGTGGGATGCGAAGGCGTACTCGAGCGTGACGGTCGCGCACATCGCCCCAGATGGGACACGCACGACGCTGGCCTTGGGATTGACCGGCGGCACGGCCACGCTCGAGTTGGGCACGTTGGGAACTGGGCAGTTCGAGGTCAGCGCATCGGATGGGTTAAACGGCATCAAACAACGGTTCTGAGAATTCGTGATGCAAGAAAGCTCGAGGGTGGCAGGCCAAAGAGTTGATATTTGCTTACGGTTGGTTGGCGGTAGCGCCGCTCATCAGCGAAAGGTGTGATCCTCGAGAGGCAGTGGTTGCGCTGACCTTTGGCGGGCTTGGTGTCGGACATGCCGGTGAAGAGCGCGACCGTTAAAAAGACAAGTCTTTCGACGTGGTGATTCTCGAGGAAGCGCAGAAATCGGGATTTCCGAAATAGTTATCGTGAGCTTGGCAACTGCCCTTGGTGCACGGTGCTGTGATGGAAAACCCCCAAATGTCTTCGGGGGTTTCGTCTGATCGAAACAAGTTGTACGTTTACAACCTTTCAGATTGCGCCTCTCAAAGCGTTACTTGCCTTCAATCCGACCCAAGAGATTGACGCTCTCGTTGAATGCCGTCTGAGCCGTGACCCAACTGGAATCTGCCGAGTACAGCGCACTGCGCAGGTAAGCCCAGGTGAGTTTTTGGATTGCAGCGACGCGATCTGGATTCGCGTCGGTCGTTTCCGCCGCGTCATGGCCCGAGATGCCTCCGAGCGAGTGCTCTGCGCCAAACAAGGTCAGTAAGAACTTGCCGCTTGGACTCAACCTGTAAGGGTCAGCGAACCAGTCGGGTCCTCGAACGCTGAGAGCGGATTGGTCATGGTCTCCTGCGATGACAAGGGTCGGTGTGGTCATCGCGGCGAAACTCGGGTTCATGAATGAAAAGTGTTCAGCCGCAAATGGGGTCAGGTCAGCACCGCCCTGACCGGGCGTTGCCAGCAGCACGCCAGCTTTGACCCGAGAGTCTGACAGATCCACTGTGCTGCCATCGGGACCGATCACCCGTGCGCCGAGCAGCGTGCTGACGGTCTGACCGCCCCAAGAGTGACCGGCGACCGCGATGCGGCTTTTATCAAGTCGCCCGCTCAGTCCAGGAACGGACGCCTCGATCAGGTCAAGGTGGTCCAGTGTGCGTTTGATGTCTTGAATCCGAATTTGCCAGATGTCAGGGGTTCGGGGATCTTCTGGACCGATTTGAAGTGTCCTCGAGTCGAGGTGGGTCGGTTGGATGACAACGAAGCCGTGACTGGACCAGAAGTCAACCAGTGGTTCATAGCCGTTCATTGAAGAACCGTAGCCGTGCGAGAAAACAATGATTGGTAACTCGAGCCCGGTCGCAGGGGCCGATACGCGCACTTGGATGTCCTCGCCACGGTCAGGGGCCGGTAAGGTGATCGGCTTCATCGAGACGACTGAAGTGGGGAGGCTCAATTTCATGTTTGTGATCGCGGTATCAGTGATCGCCGTATCAGCAATCGTCGTCTTTGTCATTGCCATGTCTGATTTGCTCATCGTCAATTCGTCCTTTCAGCCTTGTTGCGGTTGGTTTGCACGGATGTGTTCTCCTTTCAGGCTGTGAATGTGGGCTCGGTCTGTGATTGCCAGAAGTGGCGTGATCACGTGGTGCTTCGTTGATGTACCATGATTAAGCGGAACATCGTTCCAGTACGATACGGAACATTGTTCCGTATGTCAAGCTGAGCAATGCAAGGAACAACAATGCAAGGACAGCAATAGAGGGAACAAAACGGTGACGAATCCAAACGAGCGATCAAAGCAAGCACTCAAACCCAAACGAACTGATGCGCTGCGCAACCAGCAGACGCTGCTCGACGCCGCCGCCGCACTCTTCGTCACATCTGGCGTCGAAGTGCCAGTGCGCGAGATTGCCGCCAAAGCAGGCGTTGGAACGGGCACCATCTACCGCCACTTCCCAACCCGAGCAGACCTCATCATTGCCGTCTACCACTACCAGGTTGAATCCTGCGCCGAAGCCGGTCCCGCATTGCTCGCCAGCAACACCAGTCCTCAAGTTGCACTCGGGCAATGGATCAATCTCTTCGTTGATTTCCTGACCACCAAGCACGGACTCGCCGCCGTGCTGCAATCGGATAAAACTGGATTCGACACGCTGCACAGCTACTTCCTAGACCGACTCGTACCCGTCTGTACCCAACTGCTCGACGCCGCAGTGAAGGCGGGCGAAATCCGCCCCGACATTCAAGCGTTAGAACTGATGCGCGGAGTTGGCAACCTCTGCATCGGCGCAGGCAACGACACCCGTTACAACGCACGTCGCCTGGTCGAACTGCTGATCGCAGGACTGCGCCGAGGGTAATCGTTCCTCTCGAGCGCGATGCCGACGAAAATCAGAATACAGTCGTTCCAGTCACACTATTTCATGATAGCGTCCCCACCTCACAACAAAGGAGCCCGCCATGAAACAATTTATGTTCCTGCATCTTGGATTCGAAAAACCAACCCCAGAAATCATGAAGGCTTGGCAGGCATGGTTCACAACCATCGCCGAAGCGCAAATCGGACAGGGCGGATTCAAAGGCGGCAAGGAAATCACGAAAGCCGGAACCAGCGATTTGGCCTGGGACTTGGAATCGATCACGGGGTACAACATCATTGAGGCTGAAGACATGGCCGCAGCGGAACAATTGGCGCAAAGCAATCCGTTCATCTCGAGCATTCGCATTTACGAACTGCGAACGATGTAGACCACCACGGGCTTTGAGAAACACGCCCCGGATTTAAAGGGCAAGTGAATCCAGCCAGCAACCGTTTCAGGCTGTTTCCTTGCGGGCAGAGGCTAGGGTGCACGATCAAGCCAGAAGTATGAATACGACAGCGTGAACTTGCAGGTAGCAGTTGACATAAAAACTATTCTCTCTACGGGGCATGATTTTGCGCGTCTCGA
>JAYURE010000638.1:0-10638 GCA_043756345.1 Deinococcales bacterium
GAATCTCGGGTGATCTCGAACAGGAACCAAACACGACGTTCGGATTCGTCCAGCAGCGTCTGCAAAACGTTGCTGGTCGGCGAGTCGCCGTGCAGGTCACAGACCTTGATTGCGGCGCGTTGACTGCGAACCATGTGCTTGTTGTCGCTCAGCAACCGTTGCACCATCTCGAGCGGATCGATGGCCTCCTGATGATCGTCAATGATTTTTTGCAAACCGGTCACGTGCGAGATCGAACGCAAGGTGGTCGCGCCGAGCTTGCGGACCCGTTCGGCCAGCACATCGACCGACTCGAGAAGTTGATCGGCATTATCGTCGAAAAGCTCGTGGTATTCCTTGAAATGCGAACCGGAAAGATGCCAATGGAAGTTCTTGGTTTTGAGGTACAGCGCCAACGTGTCCGCGATCAGGATGTTGACGCATTCGCTGATGGCGCGAACCTGTTCCGCGCCCAAGTCGGTCGGCGTGGCGAGCGTCTGTGGTGCGCTGGCGGTGTTGGTGATGGCTTTCATGGCGGGCTTTATGGCGGGCTTTGCGCTAGGTTTCATCGTTGCAGTCATGGTCGTTTCTCCTTCGAGCGAAGTCTGGGTCGAGCTTGAGTTTGCGTTCTCGAGTGTGTGTTCTCGAGTTTGCTCACGGAGGCGTGTTGGTTCGGCTGGGCAATCGATCCTCTTGCTCAAGTTTCGCCAGTTGCGAATATTCGGAGTGTCGCAACCAACCCGAGATGGGTTTGATGTCCGCTCCGGCCAAGTGTCCTTCAACTGTTTGACGACTTTTTTCCTCGAGCGAACAACTCGACTCGGACCCTCGGCTGGGGGGCGGATCGGAACGCAGATTCGATTGCACCCCGAACCCTTGGCTAATTCGTTGACTGACCGCATTGAGCACCTGCCACGGGTTTGCTGTTTCATCGTTTTTCATTTCAGCCTCCTGCCGATCCGTTTCGCGTGCACCTCGAGCGACTTGGGCAACTCGAGGTGCAGTCTGGCAGGCCACCGTTACCATTGAGTGACCAGTTGGAATTCGCTTGCTTACGCGGGCGCGTTGATATCGGAAACGCGAATCAATTTTTTGTTGACAAATTCTTGAATGCCAAGGCTCGAGAGTTCACAACCATACCCAGAAAGTTTGATGCCGCCGAATGGCAGGTCCGGGGCCGTCCAAGTCGGATGGTTGATGAACACCATGCCGGTCTCGATGCGTCTGGCGATGCGTTTGCCACGTTCGATGTCTTTGGTAAAAACCGATCCGCCCAAACCGAAACTCGAGTCGTTCGCCAGGGCAATCGCTGCGTCCTCGTTGGACACGCGAAAGAACAATGCGACCGGACCAAAAAATTCCTCGCCGTAGGCGGGATTCGCCGGGTTGATGTCGGTTAGAATCGTCGGCTGCATGAACGCACCGATTCCTTCGACCGCCTTGCCACCCGTCACGACCCGAGCACCGTGTGCAACCGCCCGGTCGATTTGCTCGAGCAATTTCAGGAGCGCCGCGTTAGAAGACATTGGCGCGAGGGTCGTGGATTCATTCATCGGATCACCGGTTTTCAGGACGTTCATGGCCGTGACAAATTTTTCGAGAAAGCGATCCGCAACGGACTCGAGCACGATGAAGCGTTTGGACGCGACACAGCATTGACCACCATTGTTAACCCGGCCCCAGACCGCCCATTTGATGGTCGCCTCAAAGTCGGCATCCTCGAGCACCGCATCTTCGAGCACAATAAAAGCATCGCTGCCACCGAGTTCCATCGTGGTTTTTTTGAGCGCCTTGCCCGCCATTTCTGCGACGCTTGCCCCGGCCTCTTCGCTGCCGGTCAGGGCCACCCCTTTGATACGCGGATCGGCGATCAATCTGGCGATCTGAGTCCTATTGATGCGCAGGTTCGTGTACGCCCCTTCTGGAGCACCGGCCTCGATGAACAAATTGGCAAACGCGATGGCGCATTGTGGCACGCTCGAGGAGTGCTTGACCATCAAGACGTTGCCCGCCATCAGGTTCGGTGCAACGAAACGGGCGAGTTGGTAATACGGAAAGTTCCACGGTTCGATCCCGAAGAGAACACCAAGCGGTTCGCTCTCGATGCTCGCCGAGCCGGTCGCGGGTTTCATATCTTGCGGTGCGAGAAAGTCCTCGGCATGATCCGCGTAATACTCGAGGATGTCGGCGCTCAACTTGACCTCGCCGCGACTTTCCAAGATCAACTTCCCCATCTCGAGCGTCACGGGCCGCGCAAAATCATCCACCCGTGAACGCAGAATCTTGGCGGCACGTTTGAGAATCACAGCGCGTTCTGAAAAGGTCGTGTTTCGCCAAGTCTCAAAGCATGTTTGCGCAGTCCGCACCCGAGTTTCGAGTTGTTCATCGCTGTGCTCGTCGAAGGTTCTAAAAACCCGTTCATTGTACGGGTTGAGGCTTTGATAGGCCATTGCTGTTCTCCTTGCCGGGATTGAAATAAGGATTTGGGACCATCGTGATCGATTCGCATCGGTCACGTTCAGGTGCTCGAGCGTTGTAAAACTCGAGTTATTTAGAGATTCGAGTGGTTTTGAAACTAGAGCGATTCAGATGATCGCGGTTCAGAAACCGGCGGCGAACTCGACAGCCTCGGCGTTCGCCGCATTGATGATCTCTTCACGCTTTTCCGGCGTTTGCGCCATGCCCTCTGCGGTGATGACTTTGACTTCATCGACCCCGACGTAATTCAGCATCCCCTTGAGGTACACGATGGCCGAGGTGTGCTCCGCCATCGGTGTACCCTCGTACTGACCACCGCTCGCCTCGAGAATCACGGCCTTCTTACCCTTGCCGCGCAGCAACCCGACCGGACCCTTATCGGTGTATGAAAACGTTTTTCCCTGGACCATCATCGCACCATCGACATACGCTTTGACCATCGGCGGATAACCGAGGTTCCACATCGGTGCGACGAAGATGTACTTGTCGCTGTTCATAAACTGATCGGAGAGTTCGTCCAGCCGGTGCAGCTTAACGCGCTCGCTGGGCGTGATTTCGTTCGGATGACCGGCACGAAATTTGTTCCAACCGTCCAATACGTCCGCGTCGATCAACGGAATATTCTCGTGATACAGGTCAACCATGCTGACCACATCGTTCGGGTGCTTTGCCTTGTACACGCCCAGGAAGTGATCTGCAATTTGCAGCGAGACACTGGTGGCGGCGGTCGCCGGATGGCCTTTGATGAACAAAACATTTGACATGGTGTTCTCCTGGTTCTTGAGCTTGAGGCTTTGCCAGGATTTCACCTGCATGATTGGAATTCAGATGGTTGTAGGCTGAAGTTGAAACGGTTTAAGAAACCCGAGTCTGAGTTCAGCGATGGCTTTTTAACGATGGCTTTTTGAGGAGATGTTCAGCACGTTTTGTGATTTGTCGAAACTGTCGGCGAATCGGTGTTCGTCTTCGGGGGCGTTGAAAATCCCTTGCCGCAAATCGTTTGTGTTTTCATCTTGTGCCAGGTGATTTCGTGCCTCGAGCCGCGTCAACAGTGCCGAGTGATCCTTCAACGACGCATGCAGTGCCTCGGCCCGGTTTGCTTCGCGGTTATCAAGTGCGGTTCGCAACCCATTGATGCGCTCAAGATCGGTGGCGCGGCGGGCGGTTGCATGCGTGGCATTGAAACCAGCCGAAAGGTAAAACGCCAATGCCACCACAATGATCGTCAGAAATCCCAAAAAACGGGTCGGCAAGACGTAAGAACCTAGAAACGGTAAGGCAATTGAACTTTGCTGTCCCAGATTCTCGAGGTTGCAGATCGCCAAAACAAAAACGATCACTGTGACGGTCACGAAGAGTGCCTTCTGAGCCTTCACGTTTTCTCCTCGTTGCGCTGAATATTGCCAGTCGCGTTCACTCGAGATGGGTGCTTAGAGCGTTTCAGATGCGGGTCGATTGAACGCTGTACCTGTGACCCTAAACGCGATTGCTGATCGTGAACTGTGGCGAACCTGAACCCTGGCTGATTACAAGATAGTGATCGAACCGTTGCAGAGCCAAATGCAAAACATGGCTGGACAACAGCTTAGATTCAGTTCTATGACAGTTTGTCCAACTAACCTGGAATCAAGTTCAAGGAGGCGCGAATGAATCAACCAGAAATTCCAAGAATCGTTCGCTTCACGAGAACCATTGACGGCTCGAGGTTTAACTGATCGTCTTGGTCAAACCTCGAGCCGATGTCCGTCTCGAAAATCGTGGACACGTGTTTCTACCGGCTGGCCCGCTTGTAACCGACCGTCGTGGTTCCCGAGAACTGGGAGGTGAAGCTCCCGCTGGACCCCTTGAATGGGGTATTTCCAGTTTCGTTAAATGCCTCCATCCGCACGTTCTCGAGGTGGAAGGTCGCGCCCGCGTCGCTCTCGAAATCGATGCCGCCGATCGAGTAGTCAGCCCCGCTCGAGTCGATCGCGTCGAACACCAGGGTGCCCGAAACTGCGATCCAGCGGTGGACCGTGCCGTCGCCGGGGTACTCGAAATAACTGAATCGCCCGTTTTGGGTCCCGAGATCGACCCGCCCGCCCACCCGCACGATCTGGTCGGGATCGGTGCGGTCGAGGCCGAGCAGGAAAAAGTTGAAGCCTTTCTTGCTGTCTTTGGATTGGACGAGCGAACCCTCGGCGTAGAAATCGCCCTGCTTGGTGTACGGGATGTTGTACTTCGTCAGCAAGAACTCGAAGCGTTCGGCCTTCGTGTCGGCGTTGCAGTCCGCGCTCGGGTCCGTGACGCGAACGACCCGGTCGTCGCCGAGCGGGGCGGGCGAGGAGCGATTGAACGTAATGTAGGACGTGCTCGAGGTCGGCGGTTTCGCAAGATCATCATAGCGGGAGACTCCGATACCGAGCGCACCGGAGGCACCGAACGGCAAGCTGGTGAACGCGGAGGCCGGGCCGACCGTGGTCTTGCCGTCGGCCAGTGCGATCCCGGCACCCCCGGTGATCCTGCCGCTGCGGATGTCGTAGTTGCCGACGTTGGATGTGAGTCGAATCCCATCTACCAGGGCGAAAAAACTGAACTTCGAGTCTGGACGGGTGTACAAATCGTACCGGACGGCCCGCCCATCGGGAAGCGTGCTGGTGGCGGTGTACGTTCCGACAAAGCGATTGTGGTTCGCTTCAGTCAATTCGGGCAACTCAACGCTCACTGGCGGGGTAACTTTCGCGCCACCGCCGCCACCTTCGCCACAGCCAATGGTCACGAAAGCGAGAAGGACCAGCGGGATCAATAGATAAGGATTGAAACGTTTCATCAGGGGGTCATTTCCTTTGCACCTGACCGGAGGGCAGGGATGGATCGGTGAATCTCGAGGGTTCCTGAAAGGCAAGAATAACCTCCATCCCGTTCAGCGGTCGCTCGAGGTTCAAAAACTGGTCCGTTAAACCTCGAGTCCCCAAACCTCGAGCCGTGCCGCATCGCTAAAACAGTTTGCCCACAAAAATCCGTACCCCGACCGAGAGGTTCGCATCGACAATGCTCGGCACACCGATGCCCAAGCCAAACTCGGCGTAGACCCCGAAAACCTGTGGAATCGGGTTGACCTCGATTCCGAGCACCGCGCCCGCGCCGACGAAAAACGAGGTGTTACCACCGAAGCCGAGCGAACCGTAAAGGCCACCATACAGTGCGATCAGGTCGCCGTAACCGCCGAGTTGTAATCCGAAAAGATCGAACGACCCGTAAGAGATCAGGACAACTTTGCCGCCCACGCCGAAGCCGGTGGTTTGCAGCAGTGGACTCGGGACGTTGAGCCACAGCCCGAAACGCACGGATTGGGATCGATCACCGGCACCGACATCCACGCCGATCCCAATCCCCGAGAAGGTTGAGGTCAGTGCCGCGCCGACCGAGAAATTCTCTTGCGCCTGCGCTTGAGGAGCCCAGAAGAGAAGCGCGAAGATCAAAATGGCGAAGACTTTTTTCATGATACTCCTGTCGAATCCTGTGTTTGAGGCTCGAGTCAATAGCTCGAGTGAGTGGCTCGGGGGTCAACGAATCGTGCCAAACCTCGAGCCTGGTTCGTTACTTGTCTTGAACTGCGTTTGTGTAGCCAATGATCGGCGTGACGTTTGTGAACGTCGTGTTGATTCGGAACGATCCTTTGGCTTCGTTGGTGGTGAAACCATTGTTGCCGATGTCCTTGGGCGCAAAGATGACGTTGATGATCTCGAGGTCCACGCGGGTTGCGCTGTACGCCTTGACCCGCATCGTGCCGGATGTGGCGACCCACTCATGAGAGGTTTTGGTCGGCGTGCCGGGGCCACTCGTGTCGTACCAATCCTCGAAGCTCACAATCGCTTGACCGTTGGCCGCGTTTTTGGCAACCACCGTGTAATCCTTCGGTCCGATGCCGTCTCCTACGTCTGTGAATGAGACTTGCAACTTGCGGAAATCGTAGCGGTTGGTGCTGGCGTTGTACCCGCCATCGTCCGAGAGCAGGGTGGTCGTGAATGAGTCTTGGTTGGGAATCCCAGCGAATCGGGTTTTGAACAGCACGCCGCCGGGTTTGGTCAACCCGATGAAGCTGGGCTTTTTGAACGCTGTGGTGTTCAGGTTGGCATCGCTCGAGAGTTGATCGAAATTCACGCTGTCACCGCTGAGGGCGGGTGTTGCGAACAGCGCGTACAGTCCGAATTCGTTGATGATTTGCGTCAGCGTGGTCTGGTTGATCGTCGGGATGCCATTGACGATCTTCCAACCTCCGGCAACCAACTGGTACAACCTCAGGCCCGAGGGGTCCGCTTTGGCCCTCAGATTGCTCGGGCTTTCACGGCTCGAGAGTGGCGCGATCTTGGCCGGGTCGAAGGTCAGCGTCAACGTACCGCTCGAGAGTGTCGCCCCGTCGCTGGCACTGATGGCGATGGCGCTGCCCGGAACAAGCGCCTGCCCGCTCGGGATGGTTCCGGTTGCGGTGCTCGCGGCGATGGTCACGGTCGCGTCTTTGCTCAGGCCATTTTTTGGAATGGCAAGCTTTGATTTTTGATCGCTGCTCGAGGCGCTGCCGCCATCGGCTGCCGTGATCGTTCCCGAGCCCGAGCCGACGGTGGTGGTTGGACCAGTGCCGCTCGAGTCGGGGCAGGCGGTCAGTGCCGCAAGAATTCCGATGGCCAAAATCAGTTGAGTCGTTCGCATGTTGTGCCTCCACGCTCGAGGTGGTGATTCTGAACCAGCATCTCGAGATCTGAGATGACTTTACGGATCTGGTGTGACACAATCCGTGACACTTTGGATCGGTTGAGAGATCAACAAACCCAAGCGTCCCGAGTTTGATGGCTCGAAGCGTTTCTTGTCCGCCTGCTTTGGACCAAAAGACCTCTCGAATTCGCTATACTTCTCTTGGATGTCAGGCGTTCCGGTTCCCCCTTCATTGCAACCGCTGCTCGCCGCGTGGCACGACTCGAGCCATGAAAAACCACGCTTGCTGCTGCTCGAGGGTGCGGCTGGAATCGGCAAAAGCCACAGCCTGCGGGCCTTTGCCGCCTCGGGACAGAATGCCTTGGTGTTGAGCACTGCCTGTACGGGTTGGTTGAGTGCGGCGTTGCGGACCTTTCATGGTCGGCTCGAGTCGGAACGCGATCCAAGCTTTCTTCAGGCCGCCCGTTCGTTGACACCGGATCTTGCGTGGGCGCAGGTGGCTCACGCGCCTGCCCTGACGGATCAGAACGCGCTGTGGATGGCGTTGGCGCAGGCGTTTGAACGACTGGCCCGACGCAGCGGCGGCCTGATCCTGCTGCTCGAGGATGCACACGATGCGGGCGCGGATGACCTGGGCGCGTTGCGCGTTTTGTACCGGAGGGCGTTGCTTGGGAAAGCCCCGATCCTGATTGCACTTTCGGCGCGACCCGCAACACGAGATTCAGCGACACAAGATTTGCTCGAGGGTTTCGTACAGGATGCTGCAATTGCCGATGGGCTCGCACCGCAACGCCTGTCACTCTCGAGCCTTGATCTGAATGGCGTGAGCGCTTTGCTGCGTGAGCACCTGCATTCAGAATTTTTGCCGGATGGTCTCTGCGCCTGGTTGCACACTCGGGCGGAGGGACATCCGTTGCACACGCTCGAGTTGCTGCGTTTCCTGCGCGACGGTGGCGCACTGCGGCAAGCGGGCACGATCTGGGTGTTCCGAGCACCGAGTGGCAAGGCGGTGCCACGTCAATTTGAGACGGTGCTACAAGCCCGATTGTTGACGGTTCAGGCCGATGTTCAAGCGTGGTTGGGCATGACCGCGTTGGCGGTGATTGATCGTCCTGTGACGGTCCATGAATGGTCAAAATTGACCCGTCAGAACACGGATCGGATTGTCGAAATTGCGCACCGCCTCGAGCACCGGGGATTGTTACGCGAAGGACTAGCGGCGGGCGAAACGGTGTTCAGTGTGGCGCACCCGTTGTACGCGCCGTTGATTCGGGCGCAACTTGCGCAACCAGAACTGGAACACTTGCACGAACGTTCACTCGAGGTTTGTACGGGTATTTCCGAACGGGCGCGTCACGCTCGGGCGTGCAATCATCCATCGGCGAACACTTTGACGCTTGCTGCACTCGAAGATGCGCAACGGCGTTTCGCGCATTCGGACGTGGTGGGTCATGCCGAGAACCTGCTGGCGATTGAACCTGGCAACATCACTGTCATTGGGATGCTCAGCCGAGCATTGTTCGTGCTGGGTGAAACCAAACGCGCCTTGGAAGTCTCGCTGGGTGCCGAAATGACAGATGTGTCAGAGCCAGATTGTTTCGAAGTGCTCGAGGTTCGTTTTCACATCCTGATACGCTTAGGCAGTTATGACGATGCCCTCGAGACCGCGCTGCGTTGCCAGAAAAACCCGACGCACGTTGCGACGGGGCGTTTGAACCAGGCACTCGCCCTGATGCACCTTGAACGATTCGACGAGGCCCGCCGCGTGATTGATGACCTGCTGCTCGAGTTTCCCGAGGCGAGTGCACGGCACGGTAAGGCGCTCGACATTCTTTCAGATGTCGTTTACTCGCAAGGCGACCTGCGGGCCTCGCTCGAGATTGGATCACGGGCGGCAAAGATGCTGCGAGAATTTGGCGATGAAAAAAGCCTTGCCATCACCTTGTCGAACCTGGGTGGTTGCTGCGTGCATTTTGGTTTGTGGGATCAGGGTCGTGCCTATCTCGAGGAGGCAATCACACTCTTCTTGCAGCGCGGCGCGTTTCAGCATGTGATGTTCGCCCGCAACAACCTCGGATTTTTGATGGTCGAAAACGGCAAGTACAGCGATGCTCGAGGCATGCTGTTAAGTGTATGTCAGCAAGCAAATACCTCCAAGGAAACCAGGGTCGAAGCCGCCGCACTCACCAGCCTTTCCGACCTTGAATGGCAAAGCAACAACCTCGAGTTGGCCTGGCAATACCACGAGCAGGCCAGGGCGCTCGAGCAGCGCGAATCAGCCGATCTTGTGGACCGGGCACACCTGGAAGCATTGCGCGGCAACATCGGTGGCGCACTCGAGTTAGTGAACGCACCGCAAACGCCATTTCACATTCAGAAGGCGGCGAAGCGTGCGCGGATCGCGCTTCTGGCCGGACAGTACGACCGGGTTGCCGTTTTCCTGGACGAAGCGAAAAACCCTGAAGATCACGCCACAAGACTCGCGCAAGCCAAGCTGTTGCGAGGTTTGGCCCATCACATGCTTGGTCAACAAGATCAGGCGATCACGAACTTGCTCGAGGCGCAACAGCTTACCGAGATCGGAGGCAACACAGTCATCGGGCTCGAGGCTCAATTGGCATTGGCGCTGATCGAAAAGCGCATCGGCGATGCCCAAGCGGATGTGCGATCACTCGAGGCACTTGATGCCGCTGGTCATGTGTTCACGGTTCGGACGCTGTTCGCATCCGAATGGGCATTGCTGCACAACACGGACGCAGAAGCCATCAACATACGCCCATTGTTGCAAAGAACCACGCTGCGAACCCTCGGATCGCTTGCCCTCGAGCGTGACGGACAAACCACTGTTTTGCGTGACTCTAAAGCTCGAGACTTGCTGGCGCACCTGCTGGTCGCTTTTCTGCGTGAAGATGGTCCCGGCATTCCCAGAGCGCAATTGATCGATGCGATCTGGCCGGAATCTGGTGAGAGTGAAGCCCTCGAGATGAACTTTCGCGTGACCCTGAAACGATTGCGCGAAAAACTTGGCGATGCCGCCAGCGTCTTGGGTCGGGACGGCATCTATGAACTGCGTGACCTCAACGCCGACGTGACCCATTTTTTGCAAGCGCTCGAGCGTTTGGATTTTGAGTCGGCCCTCGGGTGGTACAAAGGTGAATTCTTGCCGAATATCGACGTGACGGATGCCGAGATCGTGCGGGCGCAACTCTGGCAACGCTTCCGCGATACGGCCGTGCGATCAAGCCTCGAGCAACCCGTAGCGGTCGCCGCCGATTTGCTCGAGAAATTGCATCGCCTCGAACCGTTGGATGTGACTTTGCTCGAACGTTTGACGAACACCCTGCGGGCCGCCAACGATCCGTACCGACTCGAGCAGACCTTGTCGCGGGCCAAGACAATCTTCGAGCGTGAAACCGGTGAAATCCCCATTGAACTTTTATTGCTCGAACGCGCTTAACCCTCGAGCATTTCCGGGTGCTTGCGCTTCCA